>JALURI010000029.1 GCA_027016965.1 Geoglobus sp. | reverse complement strand
GGGAAAGATTTAGCGAGCACTGGCTAAAAACTGTTTTAACATAATTATTCGTTTGAATTCCGGTTAAAATAAAAGATTTCTTTCGGAAAAGTTATATAATTGGCGATTTCACAATCTCTGACTTCAGCGAGAGGTGGAATCATGAGGCTCGAATCACATCCTATTGTTGATTTTAAGAGGGGTAAGGAGGTAACGATATATTTCAATGGACAGCCTGTAAAAGCGTATGAGGGTGAAACAGTTGCTGCAGCTCTTTATGCTGCAGGAATCAGAGTCTTCAGCAGATCTTTCCGATTTCACAGACCAAGAGGGTTTTTCTGTGCCATAGGCAAATGCAGTCAATGCATGATGGAAGTTGATGGTGTACCAAACATAAGAACATGCAAGGTTTATGTCAGGGATGGAATGCAGATAAAAACCCAGAATGCAAAGCCTGATGCTGAAAATGACTATTTTGCCATAATTGATAAATTAATAGACACATTCTTTCCCCACGGCTCCCATTACAAGAAATTCAACAGTCCAAAGTTTCTGAGAGAGTTTGTGACAAGGCAGATGAGGAAGATGACTGGATTCGGCAATGTTCCAAAAAAAGCTCCCCAAGTGAATTCAGACTATGAGGTTATTGAAGCAGATGTTGCTGTGATAGGCGGTGGACCCGGTGGTCTCAGTGCTGCAATTCATTCAGCCAAGTATGGGGCTAAGGTTGTCCTGCTTGATGAAAACAATTACCTTGGAGGACAGCTGATAAAGCAGACTCATAGGTTTTTTGGAAGTGGAAAGCATAAAGCAGGTACAAGGGGTATACGGATTGCAGAGATTCTCGAGGAAGAGCTGATGCAGTATGAAAATGTTGACATCAGAAAGGAGGCAAAGGTCTCCGGAATATACGGGATGGATGTGATTGGAATCCAGAATGACTCAAAACTCCTTAGAATTAAGGTAAAAAGGATAGTTATTGCAACAGGAGCTTATGAAAGAACTCTTATTTTTGAGAATAATGATCTTCCTGGAGTTTATGGAGCTGGAGGAGTTCAGACACTTATGAATGTTTTTGGAATCAAACCCGGAAACAGGGGTCTGATTGTTGGATCAGGCAATGTTGGTCTTATTCTCACATATCAGCTTTTGCAAGCAGGTGTTGATGTTTCTGCAATAGTCGAGGCGATGCCGAGAATTGGAGGTTACTTTGTCCATGCTGCTAAGGTGAGAAGACTGGGAGTTCCAATTTACACGAGACATACAATTGTTAAAGCAAAAGGAGAAAAGAGGGTCGAGGGAGCAGTTATTGCCAGGCTGGATGAGAGATGGAATATTGTGGAGGGCAGTGAAAAAGACATAGAATGCGATTTCATCTGCGTTGCCGTGGGTCTATCTCCGGCTCATGAACTGCTTTACCATGTGGGAGCAGAGATGAAATTTATTCCTGAGCTTGGAGGAATGGTTCCACTGAGAACGAAATTTAATGAGACAAGTGTGAAGGGAGTTTATGTGGCAGGAGATGTGGCGGGGATTGAAGAGGCAACTGCAGCGATTATGGAAGGCAGGATTGCAGGAATACATGCTGCCATCACCCTCGGGTATGGGGGAGATGAGGCAAGAAAAGAACTTGATGAGGCAGTGGAGGATCTTGAAGAATTCAGAGCAGGTCCATTTGGTGAAAAAATTGTGTGCGGACTTGAGAAGTGCGTTCTTGAGAACGAGGTGATGCTATGATGTATCTGGAAAGAGGCTATCTTGAGAGGGAGGAACTTCCTTCTTTGCCAACGGAAAAAAGACTGACATCCAAGAAGCCTGTTGTTTACATTGAATGCCCTCAACCAATTCCATGCTCGCCATGTTACGAATCATGCAGGTTTGATGCAATCAGAATGGATAACATAAATGATCCACCTGAGGTGGATTACGAAAAATGTACCGGATGCATGGCATGCTTGAGGGTTTGTCCAGGACTGGCTATATTTCTTGTTCACATTAAAAACGAGAAGGGTTATGTAACATTGCAGTATGAGTTCCTTCCATGGCTTGAGAAAGGAGACAGGGTGAAACTGTACAACAGAAAAGGGGAGGAACTTGGAGAGGGTACAATAACCTGGGCTCTAAAGCCTGAGAGGAATGACAGGACTCAGCTTGTCACGGTTGAAGTTGATAAAGACCTTATTTTCGAGGTCAGAGCTGTGATGAAGGGGTGATCACATGGTAAAGGAGAGGAAGATAGTTTGCAGATGTGAGGACCTTACAGAAGAGGAGATAATTCATGCGATAGAAGAAGGCTACAACGATCTTGAGAGTCTGAAAAGATACACAGGTGCCACAACAGGAGCGTGTCAGGGTAAGGGATGTTTGATGCACATTGTTAGGATTCTCTCTCAGAAAACAGGTAAAAGTCCTGATGAAATTGGAATAACGACTCAGAGACCGCCTGTAAATCCTGTCCCGCTTTACATTCTTTCCGAAGGTGATGTGGAATGAAGGTGGGAATAATAGGCGCCGGGGTTATGGGGTTGTCTACTGCATATTATCTTTCAAAATCCGGCATAGATGTTACGGTTTTCGAGCAGAAGTATCTTCTTTATGGAGCAAGCGGTAGAAATTCCGGTGGGATAACTCCAATGATTGATAAAGAAGAGCTGATCCCCTTTGCTCTTGACAGCCTGAGGCTTTATGATGCTCTCCCCTCTGAGGTGAATTTCAATTTTCTTTTCAGGAAAGACGGGTACATCAGACTCGCCTCAGATGAGAATGATACTGAAAAGCTCAGGGAGAGTGTATCCATGCAAAAAAGATTTGGTATTCCTTCGAAAATTATTTCTCCTGATGAGGTAAGAGAGATTGTTCCTGACTTTAATCCCGAGACAGCTGTTCTTGCGTCATACTGCGGGGAAGGTGGAGTTATATTTCCCTGGCCTGTTATCTGGGGTTTAGCAAGGGGTTGCAGGAAAAATGGTGCTGAAATTAAAACTGAAGCCAAGGTGGAAAAAATTGAGAGAAATGGAAATAGGTTTTCGGTTTATGTGGATGAAGAGAAACATGAGTTTGATGTTATTGTTAATTCAGCCGGAGCCTGGAGCAACGAGATAAGCAGGATGGTTGGAATTGAGCTTGAAAACAGAATAATCAAGGAGGAGGTATGTGTTACAGAGAGTATAAAACCGTACATAAATCCTTACATCTACGACATCAGTTCAGGACTTTATGTTACCCAGACTGCCAGGGGTGAGATCATAGGTGGAATTACAGGAACGTATGTGGACACAATAGACACATCAAGCACAATAGAGTTTGCAGTGAGGTATGCCAGGGGAGTAACCCGGATGATTCCAAAACTCAAGGGGCTTGCCATGCTCAGACAGTGGGCGGGAGCATATGACGAGGGCAGGGATGGATTGCCTGTTGTTGGATTTACTGAAGTTGATGGTTTTGTTCAGGCAAACGGACTTGGAAGGCATAGGGGCATGATTGTTGCACCATCTCTTGGAAAGGAGCTTGCAAAATTGATTGAGAAAGGAGAGAATTCAGCTATTAAAAAATTTGATCCACAGAGATTTTAGCCTACTTTCTCTTTTTTCGAATAACTTCCTCAAGTCTTTTTCCAATTGGCTCTTCATGGGTGTAAGGGCACATAAGGTAGTGGTCAACAGCCTTGGCCAAAGCATCCTTTGTTGCGAGTTCTCCTGTCTTCCTCTTCAGCTCTTCAAGCACCTCCTCCGGGAGGACTGTTTGGGCGTGGATAATTTTCACCATTATGACTCACCTGATGATGATTATGTTGATAGTTGTATATAAGTTTTTTGAAGCAGCAGATGGGTAATCTGGCAAATCTTAAATATATTGACGTTAACAGTTTTTTTACAATGGCGGATCAGTCAAATGGAAATTACGACTATGTAATCCTTGGATGTGGCAGTCTTGGTTCTACGGTGGTCAAGGATCTGACATCAGCAGGAAAAAAAGTTCTTGCGGTAGACATAAATCCTGAAAAGGTTGAGGTACTTAAAGATCAGGAAATAGATGCCATTGTTGGGGACATCACTGACAGTAAAATACTCACATCTGTTGATTTTGATTCAATAACCGGAGTGCTTATTCTCACTTCGGAGGATTCTGTAAACAGAAAGGTTACAAAAATAATAAGGAAGAGAAACTCCGAGGTTCTTATTGTTTCAAGGGCATCCTCTTCAAGGCAGAAAGAGGAACTTGAAGAAGCTGGGGCTGATCTTGTTATCACTCCCATCGAATGCATGAAAACACATCTTATTTCAGGACTGAAAAGAGCAGAATCTCTCAGAAAATTGAAAAAGCTGAAAAATGTGGTAAAGTCAACAAATGGGAAGATTGGTATATTTACTCACGACAATCCCGATCCTGATTCAATCTCTTCAGCACTGGCTCTAAAGGAAATTTCAAAGCATTTTGGAGTTGATGCAGACATTCTTTATTACGGAGAGATACAGCATCAGCAAAATAAAGCAATGGTCAATCTTCTGGGAATAGATATGATAAAGGCAGATGAGGTGAATCTAAACAGCTACTCAAAATTTGCCCTTGTGGATTCAGCAGGTCCGGGAGTTAACAATACCATTCCGGATAATATAAAAATCAGCATTGTCATCGACCACCATCCTGCAGAAGAGGTGAATGCTGAATTTGTTGATGTCAGGGGAGATGTAGGTGCAACTGCAACAATTCTGACCCTTTACCTTCAGGAGCTGAAGGTTGTCCCAACAAAATCACTTGCAACAGCTCTGTTTTTTGGAATTCAAACTGAAACAGAAGAGTTCAGGAAAAATGCAAGGACAAATGATTTTCTTGCCTCAGCCTATCTCTATCCATTTGTTGATAACGAACTTCTTGAAAAGATGGAGGGTCCCGCACTGTCAACAGAGACTCTTGATGTCCTTGGAACTGCCATAAAGAACAGGGAAGTATTCTCATCATTTTTGCTTTCATTTGCAGGATTCATAACTGACAAGGATACTCTTCCTCAAGCTGCTGATTTTCTGTTAAAGCTTGAGGGAATTTCAACTGTTCTTGTTTTTGGGATTCTTAGAGATAACGTTTACCTTTCAGCAAGAAACACAGATGTCAGGATAAACATAGGTGAAGTGCTCAAAAGAGCATTCAGAGATGTGGGGAGTGCTGGAGGACATGCTCATGCTGCAGGTGGAAAGATCCCCTTGGGTATTTTTGGGGATGTTTCTGACAGGGATGTGCTTGGAAAACTCGTCACTCAGGCAGTTAAAAAGAGATTTCTCATAGCACTTGGAATAGAAACGGAGAACTGATTACTTTTTTACAATTTTGTCGTAGGTTGCCCTGAGCCTTTCCTTTCCCTCAGAACAAACATGGATTGTTGCAAATTCTATTTCAGGAAGTTCTCTTTGCATTTTTTCCACTATAACCTCTGTAAGTCTGTCAGCATCCCTGACCTTCATGTCTCCATCTACAGTTATATGAAGATCCACGTGAATTTTGTCAGGAGACATGTATGTTGCTATGATATCGTGAACATCATTCACTTCTGAGAACTGCCCTATTACATCTGAAATTTTTTCGTAAAATTCATCTCCTGGGCTGAATCCAAGCAGAAATCTGGCATTGTCTCTTATCAACCTGAAACCGTTGTATGCGATTACCAGAGCTATGAAAAAGGTTACCAGTGCATCAAGATGCAGAATATATCCGGAAAGAAAAATTGCAATAAGTCCGGAAATTCCGGTAAGCAGATCATTTCTGAGCTCGTACTTAAGAGCCACCATTTCAGGACTTTTTCCTTTACCGGATGTGTAATAAAGCACAGTGAGTACTGGAATCAGGCTCAGAGCCATCATCATACCTGCATAAATGGACTGATCGGGGAACTCATTTGATAACAATCTCGAAACACTTTCTTTTAGCAGTTCGTAGGATAGAATAGATATGAAGGCAACTCCTGCAATCAGAGCTCCGACATTTCCTGCAAGCCCATGTCCCAGGGGGTGACTGTGGTCTGCAGGCTTTTCGGAAACTTTTGATGAAAGTCTGAGGATAGTGAGAATCAGAATGTCAGTCAACGAGTGGAATGCCTCTGCAATCAGAATCAGAAACCCGTATAGATAAAAACCTGCAATCCTTATTGCTGTTGAGAGAGCATAGGCAAAATAAATGCTTTTCATGTCTTTTTCCTTTTTTTCAGAAGAGATGGAAGATGGACTGCATACTTTCCATCTTCCTGTAGAGCAATGACAACCTCTCCCCCTTCAAGAAGTTTTTCGATATTCAGTTCGTACATTCCTGGAGCGATTATTCTGACACTTTCTATTCTTTCAAACTGCTCCTTTATCTCCTCAACTTCCTTCCCCCTCTCCTTTGGAATGTAAAGAAATTTGTTGTTTCCACACTCGCATCCCTGCAGTATCGCCATATCTCCATCCATGTACTCCTTCCCGCATTCAGTACATCTGTGGGGCATCACCTATCACCAAGCTGCACCATTGCGGTGATGATATCCTTTTGTTTAGATAGCATTTTTACCCTGTTTGCAGGGCCTATCAATGTTAGTCTTCCTCCCTTTTTTCCGAAGAGTTTGGAAAAGAATGTCTCTTTTGGTGGATAGCTTTCAACTTCTATTCCAACAAACGTATCGTGATCTATTTCAAGCATTGTCAGTTCTATGAGCTTAGTTTCCTCTTCAGGGGAGAGACCTGTTTCAAGAACAACAATTTTACCCTCTTTAACATTATCCAGTATCATTCTCAGCTTTTCCATGGAGCTCATTCTTTCAAGCTTTTCCTTGGAGATTAAATTGAGCTGAACACCCTCCATTTCCATCACCCGAATTTTTCAGCCATGGTTCTGTAAAGCGTGTCAATGTTCAGCCCTTTCAAGGCAGATATTGGCACTACAACATGCTGGGGAAATGCTGCCTTTATTCTGGCAGGAGATGCATTGGGCAGGTCTATCTTGTTTGCTATGATCAGTAATGGTAGCCCTCTTGCCTCTATGTTTCCGACTATTGTGACATTAACCTGAGTATAGGGATCTTCAGCTGAATCCATTACAAGCAGAATTCCATCAAGATCGTCAAGCCATTTAATAGCCTCTATAACACCTTCTGTTGCCTCTTTTGCCCTTCTTTTTGCTTCCTCTTCACTCATTCCGTATTTCAGGAAATCATGGAAATCTATCTTTGTGGCAATTCCCGGTGTGTCTATTATGTCGATTGTCAGGTTTTTTCCATCAACCTCTATTTTAACACCTTCCCTCAACTTTGCCCTTCTGGTTTCATGGGGTATTTCGCTTTCAGAACCAATAACATCTCCGGTCCAGTCCCTGAGAATCCTGTTGGCAAGTGTTGTTTTTCCAGCATTTGGAGGACCATATATCCCAATCCTCATCTTGTCTTTTTTGAAAAACCACTTGAATACGCTCCTGAATCTTGCTTTAAGGCTTGTTATCAGTCCCATATTCATCACTATCAATAGCAATGCAGAACCAAATTAAAAGCTTTATGGCAAAAAATAATAAAAATTTGGAAGGATTACTCAAGGGAAATTGCTCCACTTGGGCAGACATCTACACAGGTTCCGCATTCTGTGCAGAGATCTGCATCAATAACAGCAACGTCATCCAGCTCAATCGCCCCTACCGGGCACTCATCCACACATGTACCGCATGCTGTACAAAGTTCAGCATCAACAATCGCCGGCATTTCACATCACCAGGCAAAGCAAATTCCAACCGAATTTAATTTTTTTCATTTATTGCGACATCTCTCATTACTTTCACAGCACGGGCAAGTGGGATATATCAATATTGTAAAGGTAACGTCATGAACTACATACTCGGTGCAGTTGAGAGATCGAAACAGTATTATGAGGAAGAACTATACAGGGTGCTTGTCCTGTCTGATTTCTGATCAGCCATTTTTTTATACATCTTTTTTTAAAATGTCTGTGTGAAAAAGATCCATAACGTCATTCTCAGTGGAAAAAAGGGATTGATGGTTGAGGACAGGTTTATTATAGCTGACCTTCACCTCGGGCTGGAAGGTGTGCTTGAAAGCAGAGGAATTGCAGTCCCTTCCCTGCAGATAGAGAAGATAATTTCGGAAGTGGAAGACATTGTGGCTGAATTCAATCCGGAAGAGCTGATAATTGCCGGAGATCTGAAGCATGAGTTCAGCAGAAACATTCCGGAAGAGTGGAAGGATGTTAAGAAATTTGTGGAAAAGGTATCAAAAGAAGTGAGATTGAGAGTTGTCAGAGGTAACCACGATAATTTTCTTCAATCAATCCTTTCAAAGTACAGAGTTGAATTCGGAGATGGATTTCAGGTTGGGGAGTTTTTTGTGGAACACGGACACAGAAAGACAGATAAAAGGAAACTGATAATCGGTCATGAACATCCGTCAATAAAAATCCGTTATGAAGGAGGGCTTTATACTTACAGAGTTTTTCTCCACGCCATAAATGATGAAATGGAGGTATGGGTGATCCCGCACTTTTCTCCAGTACTTCCTGGTTTTAATGTTATTGAGTCAGGGTTCATATCCCCTGTTATGGGACTTTTCTCACCTGAAGAGGTGGAGATTTATGCCATTGAGGACAGGGTTTATTTTATGGGGACATTAAAAATCCTTTCAGAAATGGTCTGAATATGCTTGCATGGAGATACTATCTGAAACTAACAGTAAAGCGGTAGTACCATGAATCAGAGATATACATCAACATCTTTCAGGGTAAGAGGTCTGATACCCATATTTTCAACATTCTGAAGGAGTCTTTTTGTTGGATTTCCGTGGTAAAATATAACATAGCTTGGAGAACAGTGTTCAATCAGATCAATAATCCCTCTGTAGTCGATATGATCGCTAAAAACAATTCTTTTTCTGTAAAAGGTCTGAGCTGAGAGAACGTATCCATTTACAACCTTTTTTGGTGGGATTATTTTTGCATTCCCTTCGTCATATTTTATTCCAAGTATACTGCAGAGCTTGGCTATTCTTTCATCTCCTACACAGAATCCCACATCATTCTCTACAAGAATTCTTGCCACTCTCTGTGCCTTCCCTATTGGATATGCTCCGAGTTCAAGTCCCTTTCTCGCAGATTCAACGACTCTGTCAATTTCATCGGTGAAATTATTGGAGGGATGACCGTAGGTTGCCTCTGTCACGAGAATATCACATTCAGGAAGCTTTTCAAATTTCTTTACATCACCTGTGACAAGAACTCCGTAATCTCTGAAAAAGTAGGCTGAAGAACCATCCATATGTGATGTTGGAAATGTTTCTATGTCAACCCCCTTGATTTCCAGTTTTTCTCCAATTTCGTGGGTGGTCCCTCTGAAATTTTCACCTGAAATAGCTGAAAGGATTATTGATGTCTCATGAGACGTAACCGCCTGAAAATTTTTGATGTTTCTCAGACCATGGTGGTCTGTGTGGGCATGGGTTATGATGTTGTATCCCCTTCCGGGACTGCTGTCAATATGGAAATCAACACCATCTACTCTGATTGAAATGTGGGGTCTGAATCCATTTCCATACCTTCTTCTGTAAAAGAGAACACCAGAATTCTCGGCTATTTCAAGAATTCCCATCCATTTCTCCCTCTTTTTTTCTGTAACATATCATGCAGTCCATGCATTTTTCAGGAATTTCCATAGTATGTGACCCAGAGAGGATTATTTTTAACTTTTTCTAACTGTTGTGACAATGAATTCAAATATGCGAAATAGTTATATGCTGAATTGTCAATATTACTAACTGAATGTTAGTAAGAAGAAGTGATGATAAATGCTGGGAGGACGTCATAGAGGCTCTCGCCAATGAGAGCAGAAGGAGGATACTTCAGCTACTGACAAAAAAGCCATGCTATGTTAGCGAGATATCCTATGCTCTGAAAATGGCTCCCAAAGTTGTGCTTGAACATCTCGACAGGCTTGAGAGGGTAGGTTTGATAAGAAGTTTTGAAGATGGGCGAAGAAGATACTATTACATTGACAGAAGTCTGAACATCTCGATATCCATATCTCCTCACAGGTTTGATGTTGATGTAATTGAGGAAAAGGTAAGGGATCTTGAAAAGGAATTTGAAAGAATGAAATCTTTCCTTGAAAATACAGCTGAAAAAAGCCTTATTGATGTATTCGAAAGGCTCAGGAGGATGGAAAAGATGTTCAATTTGATTCAAAAATCAATATCTGAAGGCATTGACGAGCTTATTGACAGATTCATATCAAAACTTGACAGACTTGACATAAACAATGTTGACAGGATAGTTCTGTACGCACTTGTAAAAGGCATGGAGAGTCCTGAGAGAATATCACAGATGTTCGGAGTTCCGTATGATGACGTTCTCTCTTCACTTTCAGATCTGGAAAAAAGAGGATTTGTTGAGAGAATTAATGAAGGTAATATGATCAAATTTAGAATAAAGAAAGGAGGTGATGTTTATGGCTGATGAGATCTTTTTAAAGGTTGCTGAGGCATATCACAGGGATGTTGGCAGGGGGATTGCCAGAGTCGATCCTGATGTGATGGCTCAGCTTAACCTTCAGAGTGGTGATGTTATCGAAATTGCAGGAAAAAACGTTGTTCCAGCGATAGTCTGGCCCGGATATCCAGACGACAGAGGAAAGAAAGTGATAAGAATTGATGGCAACATAAGGAGCAATGCGGGAGTTGGAATTGATGACAGGGTAAAAATAAGGAAGGTTCAGGCAAAATCTGCTGAAAAAATAACACTTGCCCCCGCTGAGCCTGTAAGGCTGATGGGGGGTGAGACATATCTGCAGAGACTGCTTGAGGGGAGGCCTGTCATAAAGGGACAGAAAATAAGAGTTGAGATCTTCGGACACGTTCTTACATTTGTCATAACTGCCACAAAACCATCGGGGGTTGTGATAGTTTCCAGAAAAACTCAGGTTGAGCTGAAGGACAAGCCAGCTGAAGGCGAGACAAGACAGGTTCCCAGCGTTAGCTATGAGGACGTAGGAGGTTTGAAGAGAGAGCTGAGACTTGTAAGGGAGATGATTGAATTACCTTTGAAGCATCCTGAGCTTTTCCAGAAGCTTGGAATTGAACCTCCAAAGGGAATTCTGCTTCATGGTCCCCCCGGAACCGGAAAAACTCTCATAGCAAAGGCGGTTGCCAACGAGGTAGATGCCCACTTCATCTCAATAAGCGGTCCTGAAATAATGAGCAAGTATTACGGAGAGAGCGAGAAGAGGCTCAGAGAGATTTTTGAAGAGGCAGAGGAGAATGCTCCGAGCATAATATTCATTGATGAGATTGACAGCATAGCACCAAAGAGGGAAGAAGTTACGGGAGAGGTTGAAAGGAGGGTTGTTGCCCAGCTCCTGACATTGATGGACGGGCTTGAGGCAAGGGGACAGGTCATCGTTATTGGAGCAACCAACAGGCCCGATGCTGTCGATCCAGCTTTAAGAAGACCTGGAAGATTTGACAGGGAGATAGAGATTGGTGTTCCCGATAAAGAGGGAAGGAAAGAGATACTGCAGATACACACAAGGGGTATGCCCATACAGCCACCTTTCAGCAGAAGCGATGTTTCTCGAGTTCTTAAGGAGTTTAGAGATTCTGAGAGATTTGAAAAGGAGAAAATAGATTCAATTCTAACTAAAATCGAAAAATCAGACAGAAATCCTGAGGAAGTGCTGAAAGAAGATCCTGAGATCTACGTAGAGGCTAAGGCAAAGCTTGTCGATAGGATGTTTGAATACATCGCTGATTTTACAAATGGATTCGTTGGTGCTGATCTTGCAGCCCTCGCAAAGGAAGCAGCAATGCATGCTTTGAGAAGCAGAATGGAGAGTGGAGAGATAGATATTGAGGCTGAGGAAATCCCGGCAGAGGTTCTTGAAAATCTCAAAGTTACGATGGATGATTTCCTTGAGGCGCTGAAGAACATCGAGCCATCTGCAATGAGGGAGGTGCTGGTTGAGATACCCAATGTGAGATGGAACGACATTGGTGGGCTTGAAAGTGCAAAGCAGGAGCTCATGGAGGCTGTTGAATGGCCTCTTAAGTATCCGGAAGCTTTCAGAGAGGTGGGGATAAAAGCACCGAAGGGGATTTTGCTTTACGGTCCCCCTGGAACAGGAAAAACACTCATAGCAAAGGCGGTTGCAAATGAGAGCAAAGCCAACTTTATAAGCGTAAAAGGTCCTGAGCTGCTGAGCAAGTGGGTTGGAGAGAGCGAGAAGCATGTGAGAGAGATGTTCAGAAAAGCCAGGCAGGTTGCTCCGTGTGTGCTTTTCTTTGATGAAATTGACAGCCTGGCTCCGAGAAGAGGAGGTATTGGAGACAGCCATGTTACAGAGAGGGTGGTGAGCCAGCTTCTAACAGAGCTTGATGGACTTGAAGAGCTGAAGGATGTTGTGGTTATTGCTGCAACAAATCGCCCGGATATGGTCGATCCAGCGTTGCTAAGGCCGGGAAGGATTGAAAGACATATCTACATTCCTCCACCGGACAGGGAGGCAAGGGTGGAGATATTCAGGATACACACAAGAGACATGCCTCTTGCCGAGGATGTGAGCATTGAAGAGCTTGCAGAGAAGACAGAAGGGTACAGTGGTGCAGATATCGAGGCAATATGCAGAGAGGCTGGAATGCAGGCGATAAGGGAGTTCATAGAGAAAGAAGGATACGGAGATATGAAGGAATCGGTCAAGAGGATCAAGGTACATGAAAGGCACTTTGAAAAAGCAATGGAAAAGGTCAGGCCAAGTCTCACCAAAGAGGACATTGAAAGATATGAGCAGATTGTTAAGGATTTCCACAGGATGTTTGCCTGATTTTTTAAATTTGAGGAGGTGATGTGTTATGCCGTGGAGAAGGAGAAAGAGAGACTGGGATGAGGAGGACTGGTTTGAGGAGTTCCTCAGATTCCCGTTTGAGGAGTTTGATGAGATATTTAAAAAGATGATAAAGGAGATTGATGAGGTGTTCAGATCTGCAGAGCTTATGGAGGGTAAGCCAATAGTCAGGGGATTCAGCATAAAGATAGGTCCGGATGGAAAGCCTGAGATAAGAGAGTTTGGCAGTAAACCAAGCATAAGGGAAGAGACAGAGCACAGAAAGCCACTGGTTGACATTATTGAAACCGATGATGAAATTCAGGTGATTGCAGAAATGCCTGGCGTTAACAAGGAAGATATCGACCTGACTGCAAGTGAAAAAAAGCTTGAAATAAAGGCTGAGGGCGAGTCACGAAAGTATCATGAGATTGTAGAGCTTCCTGATGAGGTGAATCCAGATTCAGCAAAGGCGAGATACAACAATGGCGTTCTTGAGGTTATTCTCAAGAAACTGGCACCTGAAAGGGAAAGCAAGAAGAAAATTGATATCGAGTGACCTTTTCTTATTTTTTTAACCACCCACAACCAGTGGAGTTATATACGTTTCAATTAAAGCGGCAATAAGGAGCATTGGCAGTGGAATTTTTGCGAATTTTTTGAGATTTTCAAGAAGACATCTGTTCAAGTCCACATCGCCACCTCTGAATTTCCTGAATGTTTCCATCCCGAGATTCAGACCGTAGGATGAACTTATCAGGATGGCAGGAATTTCAAGAATGCCATGTGGGATGAGGAGGGCAACAGTTAGAAACAGCCCCATTTTGGCTCCAACTACGGCAACAACAACACCTATGATAAGCCCGTTCAGCACAACAAAAAGTACTGGAACAATTCCGAAACTTATACCGAGTATCATTGATGCAAATGATTTCAGAGCGTTGTTGGAAAATATAAATAAAAACAGTTCGTAATGTTCCAGATCTTTTGCAAACTCGAACTGCTGAAACGTCTGGTTTACAAAATTCTCAGCTGTATCATTCAGAAAGGTTCCAAGAAAATAGCCTGAAAGCACAGACATCACAAAAACAGTTGTGATCAGGAGCAGAGACCTCATGTACTACACCCCGAATGTCATTCTCAGCCCGTTTCTCAGCCCGGGAGCCATGCCTATGGTGAAGAGAACAAATTTTATAAAGCCTTTAAGATTCTCGTCTTCCTCAACATCCCTGTCAATTATGTATAGAATAGGGAGTATTACTGCCAGCTTCAGCACAATCATCACCCATGGGCCAGAAATCTCGATGAAAAATCTTGGGACAACATGTAACTCCCAGTATCCAAGGAACTGAATGCCGAGGAAACTTGTTGAACCATCAACTAGCTGGGCAAAAATCACTGCAATGCTCAGGTTATCTGCACCAAGAGCAGTGGAGTAGCGTCTGTAGGTAAGTGCAATCAACCCCGCAATTGTCAGGGCAGCAGGAAAAACCCACCAGTTTTCCAGTTTCAATGTGAGAAACAGAAAAAGCAAGACAGCTGATGAGAGAATCGCACCTGGATACGGATAGTACTTCAGGTCAGTTTTCAGAGAAATAATAAGGGCTGAGATTGTTATGGCGAAAATGAGAATGTATATGAATGGAGTCATAAGTACGTAGGACAGAGGTGGGCTCACAAATCCTGCGTCTTCGACTATTCTGATGGAAGAGCCAAGAACAATGTAGGGGAGCGTGTAAAGAGCAAATCTGAAGTCAAATTGAACCCTGAATCTCAGGAACCTGTAAATAAGGTAAACTGCAACAAGAAGAATTATTGCAAAGGTCGCGGTGTTCACAGGATTGTAGCCTTCCTTGTAAACAATTGAGTCAATGAAATATTCTTTAACAAAGCTGTACAAATCCATTGGGTAAATCAAATTTTGAGGTTATTTAAATCTAATGTAGATGTGACCGAAAACTTAAAATGGGGATAGTAAGAGTATGCTCAAAAACAAAAGGAGGTATCAGAAAGAGATGGGTCTGGACATATGTAATGTTTGCGGGTTGCCCAAAGATCTGTGTGTGTGCGAGGAAGTGGCGAAGGAGCAACAGCAGATTGTGATAAAGGTGGCAAAGAGAAGGTACGGCAAGGAGGTAACTGTTATCGAAGGAATTGACAGAGGAGAGATAAATCTGGACGATCTGGCAAAGTACCTGAAATCAAAACTTGCCTGTGGTGGCACTGTAAAGAATGGAGCAATCGAGCTTCAGGGCAACCATGTTGCAAAGGTTAAGGAGTTGCTTGTAAGAAAGGGGTTTAATCCTGATAGAATAAAAGCCTGATACAGGTTCTGAAGGGCTTGGAATACGATATCTTTTATATTTACTCCGTATTTTGTTGAAAGATACCACACTCCGTAGAATGTTCCTATCATGCTCCCAACATTTGTCAGACCTGCAACAAACAGAATTCTGAATGCTCTGTTTTTGTAAAGTTCTTTAAATGATTCGATATTCATCATTTTTTCAAAATCACTCTGAGTTGGTTTTCGCACCATGAATTCCACAATGCCTGAAAACCATCCTGCTGCAAGCAGTGGGGATAGAGAGGTGAGCCATGCAACAAAAAATGCTGTTAGAACTGAAAGAAGGTGTCCACCTGCAATAGCTGCAAAAATCGCTGAGGGAATGCCATTAATCAGAAACCATGCAATAAATGCGGAGATAAATTCGGATGTGCCCATGTAAAGCAATATTGACAAAAAAATGAGAGCAACGGTCATTGTTATCAGGATTCCGGCAATCTTCAGAATACCAAACTTTTTTCCCTTTACCTCAACAAGTTCTCTGAGGTCTGGAATTTTTTCTGGATTCTGCATGAATCCTTCAATACCTTCTTTATGCCCTGCTCCAACAACAGCAACAATCTTTTCATATCTCATGGATGCCTTCAAAAGATTGTATGCCATGTAAGCATCTCTCTCATCCACAAGGACCTCTGCTGTTTTTGGGGAAATTTTTCTGAACTCATATACCATCATGTCCAGAATGTCCTTTTCAAGAAGCTCGTCAACCTCAACCCCATCTGCCTCAAACAACCCTCTCACAAAATAATAGAACAACCTCACTTTATCGAAAAAACCGAGACTGTTCCAGAGTCGCTTCATTGTTATGCCGAGATCTCTGTCTATGAGGAGAACATCCGCTCCAATTTCCTCAGCCTTCTTAATTGCTGTGAGCATCTCCTCTCCAGGCATGACTCCGGTTTCTTCACCTATCTTTCTCTGGAACCTTGAAAGGAAAAGCTGAAAAAGAAAAAGAAAAACATTCCCCTTTCTTATTATTTCAACGAGATTCACTTCGGTTCTCTCTCCTTTAAGAGCCATGTATCTTCTCAGATCAAGCTCAACAGCAACTGCCGACGGTCTCTCATTTTCAATTACTCTTTCCACTTCATCAACGCTTTTTTTTGAAACATGAGCAGTGCCAATCAGAATGATCTTTCTACTTTCTTCCAATCTTGAGCACCTCCTGAATTTGCATCAGTCTTACAAGATCTGTTTTCGTGATTATTCCAATAAGATCTCCGTTGTCCGTTACAGGTATCCTACCCAGGCCTGTTTCATTCATAAGTCTGAAGACTTCTACAGCAGGTGTGTCTGGACTGACCGTAAGAAGATTTTTGCTCATGAGGTTCCTTAACTGAAGATTTTCAGGCCTGCCAGCAACATCATGAATTGTTATCATCCCAACAAGCTCCCCATTCTCTACAACCGGATAGCCAAGATGCTTTGTTTTGAAGGCAAATTCCATAAATTCACCGACTGACATTTCGGGACTGACAGTTTTTAGCTCGGTCGTCATAATATCTCTTGCTTTCAATCTTCCGAGCATGCTTTCAAGTCTTGTCATCTTTTCTTCCTCATTTGCACCGAGATAGATGAAAATAGCCAGTATGGTAAGCCATAAATTGTAAAAGAGACCAAAAACACCCATAAAAATTGCAATAGCCTTCCCGGTTTCAGATGCTATAAATGTGGATTTATCTGGAGAATAATATCTTGAAAGGAATCCTCTCAGAACTCTTCCTCCATCCAGGGGGAATGCAGGAATGAGGTTGAAGAGTGCTATTATTGCATTTATTCTGAAAAAAATGGCTGAAAAATCAGCCAGAATTTGATTGGTGGAGAATGAAAGGAAATAGAATATCACGGCAATAGCAAGACTGACCATCGGACCTGTTATCGAGACAACAAGTTCCTGCAAACCTCTTGGCTGTTTTTCCAGAACCGCAACACCACCAAAGATGAAAAGGATAATTTCTTTCACCCCATACCCGAACCTTTTGCTCACCAAGGAATGTCCGAGTTCATGAAGAAATACAGAGATAAAAAGTGAGACTGAAGCAATCACAGATAGTTGAAGCGCATAGTCTCTTCCTCTAAATCCATACGGGAACTCCTGTATATAGAAAACCCATACAAGGATCAGAAGAATGAGGAAGAGAGAGTAGTGAACCTTAACATCAATCCCTGAGATTCTGAAGAGCTTTATGGAAGCCATGGAAAAAATATGCTGGGGGGATTAAAATCTTTCTTGTTCAGGGAAATATACCTCTCATCTCGAGGGCTTCGACAACATTATTAAGGGCCAAAACCATTGACGCATCTCTCCACAGAATGTCCCCACACTCCTGCTTTATCTTAAACATGTTTTCAAATGCTCTCACAAGTATTCTTTCAAGCTCTGCATTCACCCTTTCAAGATCCCAGAAGTATCTTTCCAGATCCTGAACCCATTCAAAGTAACTCACGATTACTCCACCTGAATTGGCAAGAATGTCGGGCACAACAAGTTCACATTTTCTGTTCAGATATTCCTCT
>JALURI010000028.1:434-1955 GCA_027016965.1 Geoglobus sp. | reverse complement strand
GCACAAATGTGAGGCTATCCTCAACAACAGATCCTCCGGAACGAAACTCCACTGTAATCACGTAAGTGTCATCAACTGTATTTCCAGAATCGTCAATGAGATCCCTGAAAGGTTCTACCTGGAAACTGTAAGACACACCACTGCTGTACGATATGTCCCTGTAGTCATCAACGTATCTTTCAGTCACGTAAGATGAAGACACTGTCACAGAGTAAGTGCCACTGACATCAGCTTCCCAGTAAACGGTAAGTGTTTCTGAATCCGTTATGTTTTTATCTCTGGGGTCAGCTCCCAGAATGTTAACTGTCAGTGCATTCGCGCTGGTGGATATCACGAGAAAAGAAAAGAAGATAATCCATCTGTTCATAAATACTTCTCCACAAGGATCTCGGCTATCTGGACAGCATTTGTGGCAGCTCCTTTTCTGAGATTATCAGCCACACACCAGAGGTTAAGTCCATACTTTACCGTAGGATCGTGCCTTATCCTTCCCACGAAAACTTCATCCCTTCCAGCACAGTTGATGGCAAGGGGATACTCATTTTTTGATGGATCATCAATCACAACCACTCCGGGAGCTTTTGAAAGTATCTCACGTGCCTCATCAGGTGTGATGGGATCTTCAAATTCAATGTTTATGGCTTCGCTGTGCCCTATAAAAACCGGAACCCTCACTGTTGTCGGTGATACTTCAATGGAGTTATCTTCCATAATTTTTTTTGTCTCGTTGACCATTTTCATTTCTTCCTTTGTATATCCGCTGTCAAGAAACACATCAATGTGAGGAATGACGTTAAAGGCTATCTGATGCGGGAAAACACGAGTCCTAAAATCCCTGAAATTCAGTATGGCCACGGTCTGATCCCTGAGCTCATCCATCGCTTCTTTTCCGGCACCGGATACCGACTGGTAAGTGGCGACCACTACTCGCTTTATTTTTGCAGCATCGTGCAGGGGTTTGAGCACAACTACCATCTGTATTGTTGAACAGTTGGGATTGGCTATAATTCCCTTTTTCGTGTAGCCCCTGATGGCATGGGGGTTCACTTCAGGCACAACAAGGGGAACATCGGGATCCATTCTGAAATATGAAGTGTTGTCAATTACCACAGCTCCTGCGCTGGCTGCAATGGGAGCATATACAGAGGAAACTTTTGATCCCGGAGAAAACAAACCTATATCAATATCATCAAAAGAGTCTTCGGAAAGTACCTCTACAGTAATTTCTTCCCCCATAAACTCTATTTTTTCACCAGCGGACCTCTCTGAAGCCAGAAGTTTGAGTTTGTTCACGGGAAATTTCCTTTCTTCCAGCACACGGATCATTTCTCTTCCAACAGCGCCTGTGGCTCCAGCCACAGCCACGTTCCACCCGGCACCCATTGTTTCCACCTCCGTCAGGTTATTTGCCCTGTGGCCTTCCCCTCCATTATTTTCAGAAGTTCATCTGTAATTTCAACTGTTCCAAGAACTTTTATATTTCTGCTCTGCCCACGTGCAAGGTCCGTGGTTCTAAATCCA
>JALURI010000028.1:0-424 GCA_027016965.1 Geoglobus sp. | reverse complement strand
CAATCACGTCCGCCAGATCAGCTCTTTTAAAAGAGTACCTCAACATGTAAGCAACTGACAGTATCATGGCAAGGGGGTTAGCAACGCCCTTTCCGGCTATATCAGGGGCACTGCCATGAACAGGTTCGTAAAGGCCCCTTCCATCCTCACCTATGGAAGCAGAAGGAAGCAGTCCAATTGACCCCCCAATTGTCGCAGCTTCATCACTGAGTATGTCACCAAACATGTTGGGGCACAGCAGTACATCAAAATCTGCAGGTCTGAGTATGAGCTGCATGGAGGCATTATCAACGTAGAGGTGTTCAAGTATGACATCAGGATAATCACGCGACACCTCCTCCACCACCGCACGCCAGAATTTGAAAGTTTCAAGCACATTTGCCTTATCAACAGAAGTTACTTTTTTTCTTCTTCCAGATGCAAT
>JALURI010000027.1 GCA_027016965.1 Geoglobus sp. | reverse complement strand
GCATAACTCCATCTCATGTTATTCAGTCTTTATCAGTATATTACCATAATTGCCTTTGCCAGTATATTGACCATCAAAGTACTGTCAGAGAATAATACTGAAGTCCGCGCACACTCTTGCCATACACCTGGAAGTACCAGAGGCTAATCTGAGCGTTACTGTGGTTAAAACTATTCCATCCACCCTTCCATCGGACGAATCGCTGAATGGTTGATAGACACCGTCAGGATTTGCAATCAAGACACATCTTGTAATCTTTCTGCTTCCTATTCCTGATCCTTGCTCTTGTGCTGGGATTGGAGTGAAAAAATAATAGATTTCAGTAACTCTCCCTGAAGTACTCAACAACCTTTGTATAGAGATCAAGGCAATCCTTCAAAATCTTTGGCGACACCTGAAAGTTCATGACGAAGTGCCTGCATCCAACCCTGTAATACTGCTCAAATCTGTTTATGAAGTCATCAACGGTGCCGTAAACAATGGGTGATTTCTCGACAACCTCATCTGGCAGTTGCTTTGCAGTTTCAAGCCACCTCTTTCCATCTCTCGGAAATACAAGGTTCCATGTCATCTCGAAATCATATGTGGGGGGATCAAATCCCATAGCCTCAAGAATTCTGGGCCTTGTAAGGAGAAGCATCTTTGCAGGGAGCATAACTCTCTCTCTTGCCTCATCCCTGCTGCTGGCTATAACTCCATACATGAAATGAGCCATGTCAAGCTTCTCTGCATCCCTTCCAGCCTCCTTTGCCGTATTTATCACAGTCTCTCTACCCTCTCTGTATCTCTCAACCGACAGATTTGCTGGTAGCCAGCCATCACCATACCTTCCAACCATCCTCATGGTTCTTGGAGAGCTTCCAGCAAGGAATATCGGATAGTGAGGGTTCTGGACTGGCTTTGGATGCAGAAAAGCCTGATTGAGTTTGTAATATTTTCCTTCAAAGTCAACAAAGTCCTGGGATAGGAGGAGTTTTATCACCCTGACAGCCTCAATAGTCCTGCCTACAGGTTTGTCGTAATCTATGCCAAATGGCACGAGGTTCATCGCCTCTCCTATGCCTATCCCCAGAATTGCTCTTCCTCCTGAGATTATGTCGCATGTTGTTGCCTTTTGAGCCAGAACTGCAGGATGATAGCGATATGTGTCGCTGACACCGCTTGCGAGCATTATCTTCTCAGTCAGAACTGCAAGAGCGCTCAAAGCTCCCCAAGCCTCGATTGCATCCCATCTCTTAACTCCAGTTGCAACTGTGTGATCAGGCATCCAGTAGCTGTCAAGGCCGAGCTTCTCCGAATAGACCGCTATGTCCCTTATTGTCCCCCAGGGGGAATTTGGACCCTCAACACCAAATTTGACCTTTTCAGGATCTATATTCATTTTCATCACTTCACATAGGAGTGAAGTAAATCTTCCAGACTCCACTCTCATCCTGTTTCGTCTGAGCTTTCACTTTCTGCCCAATGGTAGGGAGTGCATCACCACTGCCTTCAAACCACCCCATCACCTTGAAGTCCCCAAATCTTGCGACAGCAATGACATATGGCTTTTCAACAAAGTCAAAACCCTGAGGATAGGTGTAAAGCTGGGTAAAAGCTTCTATCTCACCCTCTCCACCTATCTCAACCCATTCCATGTCGCTTGAGTAGCAGTAACTGCAGTCAGCTTGGGGTGGAGAAAACTTTGCTCCACAGGAATTGCAGACTGTGCCGTAAATCTTGCCCTCCTCAAGTCCTTTCCAGTATTTCTCGACCCTTGAAACGGGAAGCTCATGCTTTAGCACGAAGGTTCTGCTTTCCATCTTGAATTTCTCATCGCCCATCTTTCACACCCCCAGCACAAAAACCCATCCAAAATGCCCTGTTCCACCTATATTGTGGGTAAGTCCCTTGTATGTTTTGAGATCAACCTGAAGATCCTTCGATTCCTCCCTGAGCTGTTTGACAGTTTCATAGAAC
>JALURI010000026.1 GCA_027016965.1 Geoglobus sp. | reverse complement strand
GTCTACACAAACCTTCAGTCTCCTCCCAGGTTTTGAAACGAAGGACGAACCTGGTAAATCCTGAGATGTCAATTGCTGGAGAAGTTAAACTGCCAGCATTGGCTGCACCAGTATCATAGTCACAGGAAGCATCTATTCCGTACCAGAATGCTCTTGATGGTGAGTAGGAGCTCATCCCACATGTAGCAAGGGTAGTATCCGTTGCCAGGTGCCATAGTCCTGTTGAGAGCCATCCTGAAGTATTCCCTTCAAAGTCATCAAAAAAGAATTGCTGCAGGACCTCAAGCATGACTGTTGCGCTCGTGTTAAATTGAAACGACTCATTGCCTGTGGCATAGCCGTCAACGTAAATGACTCCGGAATAAATGCCCGGGGAAAGAGTATTCAGATTGACAGGCGTTTCCTCCACATCGGATGAAAATGATTTTCTCACAACATTCATTGATAGCCAGTCTGCGTCTGATGTTACTGATGTGATATAAACCTTTGTGCTGTAGCACTGATCCCGTACCGTTGAGGTGTTCATACCCGGTGATACCTCATCCGTATCAATGACATATGAAAAATTCAGAGAATCAGGAACTATCAGAAAATAAGGTAAGTAAGGGTGGGAGTTAAAAAAACCACCATGAAATTTAAATCCTGACATGCTCAGGAGCATAATATTGACGTGTACCTGAGCCACACAGGAACTTTTATTAAGTCCAGAATATCTAAATGTGATGGTTGATGTTCCTGGGGACACCCAGTGCGGGGGGAAGCGGAAAGATGGTTCCTGACCCTGATTCCATAGGGCATCAATAACCCCAACGAGCCCGGAGGAATATGGATTGTGCACCGTAAAAGTGTATGACTTGGCAAATGTTTTGCTAGATGGATTAAACGTGGAGTTTGAAAATTCACCCTCTTCTGGGACGGCGGTGAGCAATTTAATATATCCGGTAGTTGCCACAGAGTAAAAATTACCAGCCATGAAACTTCCCAGAGGTGTATCCATCTTGACTCCCACTCCTGCCGATGACTGAACCAGCGGAAAGGTGTGCGCGAAAGAGAAAGATGCTGTTCCACACCCTGCAGTTACATTCACTGTAACCGGAGGAGAATACGTTATGAGAGGTGGATAGATATCATTTGTTACCACGGCTGAAATTGATGCTGTTGAAGTGCTGACAAGATGGTAGCCTGCAGTGATCTGGAAAGTGTGGGTGCCTGGAGAAAGTTCAGCATTTTCCTCTGGACTCATCCAGAGCAGCACAAGAGCATCTGATATGCTCCTGCACCAGCAGCCTTCAATATATTCATCTGTGTAGCCGTCACAATCATTGTCTCTGCCATCGCATACTTCACTTGAGGGTTCAATGTTACCCGTACAGGGACCCCACGTTCCATCGTCCTGGCAGGTCTGTGTCCCGGGTGAGCACTCACCGGTTGAAGTCCCACAGGAACGCTGTTCTCCGGGAGTGCATATCCACCCATTCTGGAAATCAGACGGCACGGTAATACTTACGGGACCAGCAAATTGAGACTTTTCTCCATTTTCATCCCATGCCCTCACACCGTACCAGTATGTGTTGCCGCGGTTTACGGAGGTGTCTGTGTAAGACGTACTGGCGGTTGTGTAGAGTCCATAAATTTCGGATGGACTCGTTCCCCTGGCTACTTCATATGTAATGGAAAATGTGTAGTCAGGTGCCTGCCATGTGAGTAGCACGCCTGTCTGGGTGAGAACTGCCTGGAGGTCTTCCGGTGTGGGAACTGGGGTTGCCTCCGGCAGGTTGCCACGGTTTTTTTCACTGCAGGAGCAACCTCCTGCAGTCCAGCCAGTGGTCAGAAATAAAAAAAGTGGAAAAAGGAAAAATTTTTGTATTTGATAAAGAAGGAAATTTTATAAGAAGCATAGGTAAGAACTGGAAAAAATGGCCTGAACCGCCTGTGGGATATTTTAATTATCCCAGTGATGTGAAAGTAGATAAC
>JALURI010000025.1:3157-6575 GCA_027016965.1 Geoglobus sp. | reverse complement strand
ACATCCAAGAATAACCGCATCTGCATAATATGAGTTAATGATCTCAATAAGCCTCTCCCTTCTCTTTAAATCCCTGAAAACCAGATCATCAAATATTATGCTGTGAATCTCCTCCACCTCTTCCGGGATCCTAACCTCCAGTCCTCTACTCTCAAGAGCCTCTCTGTAAAATTTTTCTGTCATTGTTGTTTTCGTTCCCACCAGCAGAAGTGTCCTGTAATTTTCTTCAATTGCCTTTTCTGCCACAGCATCCACTATGCTTACAAACTCAGCATCAAACTGTCTTTTCAGTCTGTCAAGAAGATAATGTGGTGTGTTGGAGGCCATTGCAATAATTTCAGCTCTTGCAGAAAGCAGAGAGGAAATTGCTTCTTTAAGAACCTTTTCTCTTACACTCCAGTCTGAGTGAAGAAATCTGTCAAAGTTCACACTAAAAATGAGAACCTCAGGGTAAACATAGGGTGGAAATCTCTTTTTCGACTGCTCTACTATCTCCCTGTAATACTCCAATGTGGATTCGGGACTCAGTCCACCAACGATGCCAATTCTCCTCATGCTGGATGTTGATGTGCTCTGTAAAAAAAAGTTAAGGAAGAATTTAAATGCAAGAATTATATTTTTCCATCATGCTCCCTCCAGGACAGTATGAGGTTGAAAGACTGAAAGTTCTGAATATCTCATCACTTCCCAACATTGATATCCAGAATTACAGATTAAAAATAACTGGGAAAGTCGAAAACAGCCTTGAATTCAGTTACGATGACCTTTTAAGTATGGATCATTCCAAGGTAAAGATCTCAGCTCACTGTGTTGAAGGGTGGAGTGTTCTCGGGATTGAATGGGAGGGTATTGCAACAGAAGACATCATCTCGATTTGTAAGCCAGAGGAAGCAGAGTTCGTTCTTCTCAGATCACTTGATGGGTACTCAACATCTGTTCCCATTAAGTATTTCAAACATGGAGTTCTTGCCATGAAAATGAATGGAGAAACAATCCCGATGGAACATGGATTTCCCGTCAGAGCAGTTATCCCTGATCTCTATTTCTGGAAGAGTGCAAAGTGGCTATGTGAGATTGATTTCACCGATTCATACAGGGATGGATTCTGGGAAAAAAGAGGATATCATGTAACAGGTGATGTCTGGCTTGAACAGAGAAGAGAGTGATGGATTCAAATGGATCGTTCTGGTTTTTACTGTAATTTTCTGGGGTCTTGCCTTTACTGCAATCAAGTATGCTGTAAACTTTTTTACACCATATGAGCTTGCATTTCTGAGATTTCTTGTTGCAAACATACTGTTTATCCCAACAATTCTGATAAAGGGATACAGAATCAAGAAAGAGGATATCTGGAAGGTTTTTATTCTGGGAATTTTTGGCGTCGCTATTTATCATGTTGCACTTAATGCTGGAGAGACCATGGTCTCTTCAGGAATTGCAAGCCTTATAATAGCTACTGCCCCTGTTTTTGTTCTTCTCTTTTCATACCTTTTCCTCGATGAGAAGATAACGCTGCGAAAGATTGCCGGAATATTTCTTGCTCTTTCTGGAGTTTATGTTCTCACAGATCCTGAATCCGGTGGAAATGTGATTGGAGTGGGTCTGATTTTTATCAGCACACTCTCGGCCGGAGTATACACTGTTGGTGGAAAAATCATGATGGAAAAGTACTCTCCACAGACTCTTACAGCCTATGCCATGGTACTCGGAACCATTCCTCTTCTTGTTTATTCAGAAAGTTCATTTTCAAAGATGGTTGAAGCGGAGATTATGCCAGCTCTATCAGTCATATTTCTCGGTATTTTTCCAACCTATATTTCCTATCAGGGGTGGTATTATTTCCTTAACAAAGAAGAGGCATCAAGAGCATCTGTTTTCCTGCAGACAATACCACTGGTTTCAATAATCGCTGGAAGTCTGCTCCTCAATGAACCTGTCACACTTTACACTATTCTTGGAGGCTTTCTCGTAATTGCCGGAGTTCTGATGGTTTTGAAGGGTAATGGCAATGGTTAAATTTCTTCATGAGATCAGCTTTTGTGGACACCATAACAAAATCATACCTCACCCAGAAGTTCTCGGAATACTATGCGAAGGCAGAACTTTCACTTCCGGAAAATATGAGATCAAGGGAATGGGCATTCGTCAGCATTGAAACAGTTCCTGAATTCCTGATGAAGAGACACATCTCCTTTGACAGTGAAATGGAACTGAAAGGGTACATGGTAAAGAGCCCTCCACTCCATTCATATCACTCTTCAGCATACTACACACATCCAGATGCACCGACGATGGATAAAAAAGAATGGCTTGGAGCTGATCTGATATTTGATATTGACGCTGATCACCTGCCAAAAGGTGGGCTGAGTGAGGCTAAAAGACAGATAATCAGACTCTACGACGTCCTTGAAAGCGATTTTGGTGCAAGAAAAATGAAGATCGTGTTCTCTGGAAGCAGAGGATATCATATCCATGTATGCGACAAAGAGTTTTCAGGACTGGGACCTGCTGAGCGGAGAGAGATTGTTGACTATCTGATGATTAACGGACTGAGTTTTCAGGAGGTCATGAATTCCGGATCCCAGAAACTGAGGATATCCAGGTGCATGGTCTCCACCCTTGAAAAAATCTTCAAAGAAGGAAAAGCACATGAAGTTCTGGGTTTAAGAAAGAAAACAGCTGAAAAAGCCGAAAAGATTATTTCGGGAAACAGAGAAAGGTTGATAAGTGGCGATTTCAGAAAACTGCCCAAAGCTCTCAGAAAAAAACTTCCCATTATTTTCGAGCGGTGCAGAGAGGAGCTGATGATTCACATAGACCCGCCTGTCACTGCAGATGTGAAGAGGCTGATAAGGCTTCCTGGCTCACTGCATGGAAAAACCTCTTTAAAGGCAGTTCCTTTAACAAGAGATTCCATTAAGAGCTTTAAACCTCTGAGAGATTCCATAGTCTTTGGAGATGGAAAAGTCAGAGTAAGGGTTAAAAGTAGGGTCAGATTCAATCTCAATGAAACAGAATTCAGGCTGAAACCAGGGAGACATGAACTTCCTGAATATGCGGCAGTATTTCTGATCTGCAGAAATGTTGCTCTTTACGGGTGGTAAGGTTGAATGTTGATGAGCTCCTGATACTCCTCGAAAAAAGCAGAGAGGGAATACAGAAGATAGATGAAGATCTGTTTTTCCAGATAAATTCAAGGATAGAAGAACTTAAGGAGATAAAAAAAGATGCTGAAGAAAACGAGTTTGAGAAAATTGATGAGGAGCTCAGAACTCTGAAAAGAATTCAGAAACGAATTTTCGAGCTCAGGACCATCAAAATAATAAACATGGCATGGGCGGAGGTTTGTGGAACCGAAAGTGGAATTGAAGGAAAAGAGAACATGATTTCTGTTGAGAGAGAATTTTACAGCTCACTC
>JALURI010000025.1:0-3147 GCA_027016965.1 Geoglobus sp. | reverse complement strand
CTGTCACTTTTAAAGAACTACAAAAACAGAGTTGGTTCATTCAAGTCTGTGGAAAATACAAGAATTGGGGCTGAGCCTGAAAGAATTCTTGTCAGAATAAAGCAGGACATTCCTGAATTCGAAGGTGTTGACGGAAAAACATATAAATTGAGAAAGGAGGATGTGGTATTGATTCCTTCACTCAACGCCAACGCCCTAGTAAAAAGTGGAATTGCTGAAAAAATAGAGGTGAAAAGATGAAGTATCCTAAAAAGGTCAGAACATACTGTAAATACTGCAACAGACATACCGTTCATGAGATAGAAAAAGTCAGTAAAGGTAGCCAGAGCTCTCTCAGATGGATTAACAGACAGAAAAAAAGAAGAGGGAAAGTCGGAAACCTCGGAAAATTCAGCAAGGTGCCTGGAGGAGATAAACCAACAAAAAGAGTCAACATAAGATGGAGATGTACTGAATGCGGAAAGGCTGAGCACCGCCCCACCTGGAGAGCGAAAAGGTTTGAGCTTGTGGGGTGATGCCATGAGCATGTTTTTGAAGGTTAAATGTCCTGACTGCGAAAATGAGCAGGTTGTGTTTGATCATCCTGCTGTGATTGTGAAATGTCTTGTTTGCGGAAGAACACTCATTGAGCCAACAGGCGGGAAAGGAAAGCTAAGAGCCGGGGTGCTGAAGGCTCTTGAGTAAAAAAACTATTCCTTCTCTTATCTCTTCCGTCAAGAAACTTGAAAAAGAGATAGGTCATCTTGTATCAAAGAGAATTTCTGAATTTCAGAGGATCAACAGAATGGGAAATGACAGGTGGTTTTCAGAGCTATGCTTCTGCATTCTCACAGCAAACAGCACCGCAGAGCTTGGGATAAAAATTCAGAAAGAAATTGGAGATGGCTTTATTAAAATGGATAAAAATGAACTTGAACAGGAATTAAAAAGGCTGGGTCATCGATTCTGGAGAAAGAGAGCGGAGTTCATTGTTGAAGCAAGGAGATTCTTAAAGATCAAAGATACAATCGAGCCGGTAATCAGAAAAAGAGGTCAGCATGTGGCGAGAGACTGGATTGTCAGGAATGTAAAGGGAATTGGATACAAGGAGGCAAGCCACTTTCTGAGAAACGTTGGCTATTTCGATCTTGCTATCCTTGACAGGCACATTCTTGCCGTGATGAACAGCCATGGCATAATAGATGATGTGCCGACATCGCTTACCGGAAAGAGATATGCTGAGATAGAGGAAAAATTCCTGGAGCTTTCGGAAATTGTTTCGTTAAAACCCGGTATTCTCGACTTTTATTTATGGTATATGAGAACCGGGAAGGTTTTGAAGTGATTGATAATAATTAAATAACCAGTCATCTGGACTGAGTTTTGAATGATAGTAGGCATTGATGTTGGAGGGACAAACACAGATGTTGCGTTTCTGTCTGATGGTTTCTTGAAAACCTACAAGTTTCCGAACGATATTGGAATTTCCAGGATTCTGCAGCACATATCTGAAAAAGTAGACATTGAAAATGCAAAACTCGTTGTGAGCACATCACTTCCAGTAAACGTTATTGCAAGCAGGTTTGATGAGATCAGAACTCTCTCAATTTTATTTCCTGGTCCTGGATTGAACTACAGGTCTTACGGTACTGTTGTCAAGGGGTATGTCAATCACAGAGGAGATATTGTTGAAAATATCCATGAGACGGAGATTGAAAATCTTCTTGCAAACTCAAGTTTCGATGCAGTGGCAATATCGGGAAAATTCTCTATAAGAAATCCTGAAATAGAGCATAGAGCTTTCGAAATTGCAAAAAAATATGCTGATAAAAGGTCAATATCTCTCAGCCATCACGTTGGAAGTATAAACTACCCTTTGCGAATAAACACCACAGTCGTGAATTCCAAGATTTCCAGGGAAATATGGGATCTGACAGAAGAAATAAGGAGATTCAAGAAAGAATTTTTCTATTACAAAGGGGATGGTGGATTCATTCCCTGGAAAATTGCAGTGAGAAATCCATCAGAGCTTTACAACTCAAGTCCTGCAGCGGTTGCTCTCGGTGCGTACCATCTTACCGGAATTGATGACGCCCTTGTTGTTGACATTGGCGGCACAACAACAGATCTTGTGGAGCTGAGAAACGGAAAGCCTGTAATGATGTTCAATGCGACCATACATGGGCTGAGAACACATATAAGATGTGTGAAAAGCCATTCCATCCCATACGGAGGTGACAGCTTTTTCAATGGAAGACTGAATCCATTCAGAAAAAGCTCTCCTCTGGCTTTTAACGGAAGCTCTGTAACATTAACAGATCTTCTGAACGCTACTGGCTATGAAATCGGAGATTATCAAAGATCGAGAAAGGCTGTAGATAAAGATACTGCAGAAATGGAGGTTGACACCTACATTGATATGATTGCAGGAGCTGTTGAAAGCTATGATTCAAAGGTTGTAATCGGAACAGGATATCTGGCAAGATATCTTCTTCCAGAGATTGCTGAGAGAGCCGGTAGAAAATACACCATTCCCGAGCATCATGAATCTGCAAATGCGGTTGGTGTTGCCGTTTCAAAAATAAGCCTGACGGTTTACGGGAGATTTGATACTGAAAAGGGTGTTGCAATATTCAATGGAGAGCTGGATTCAGAGTACGTTGAAAAGATCTCAGGCAGTATGAGTGACGATGAGTTCATATCTCTGACCATTAACAAGGCAAGAGAGATTGCAGAGAGATATGGGGCAGATGAAAGGGATTTGAGAGATGTGGATGTTGTCTATTTGAACTCATTTTCTGTTGTGAGAGGAGGGATTATGAGGGGTAAAATTGCAGATGTTGTTATTCAGATTAAACCTGGAATAAGCTGTGATGCGGTATGAAAACTGGAATAATCTATCATCCAAAGTATCTGGAGCATGAACAGTCTCCAACCCACCCAGAACGGAAGGAGAGACTTGCCTACACTATTGATCAGCTGAATGAGGAGGGAATATTTGATCTTGAAAATATTATTCTGATAGAACCTGAAATGGCAGACATTGATGATATTCTCATGGTTCATGAAGAGAGCTATGTCAGGTTCCTTGAGCGAGAAAGCAGAACTGGAGGTGTTATCGATTTCGACACAAACATTCCAGTGGGAGTCTTTGAGCTTGCACTGCTC
>JALURI010000024.1 GCA_027016965.1 Geoglobus sp. | reverse complement strand
CACAGTTTTCAATCAGATCACCTGTAATTCTATTTAAATAGCTATTTTTTAAGCTTTTTTGTTGGAGTGCAAAGTTATTTCAGGATACTACACTTTTTGTTGGATCAGAAAATTATTTAAACTCAGGTTTGTTAATACTAATTTAAAAAAAAGTATGAACAATTAATAAGAAGGTGGTAAAAATGCATATCCCAGACGGATATCTGGATCTGCCAATTTCTGTACTGCTGTGGATTCTGTCTGCTGCAGTTCTGAGCTACTCTTTGAAAAAGGTTGCTGACAGCAAAAACATCAACACGCCACTGCTTGGTGTAATTTCAGCCGCAATATTTGCAGCTCAAATGCTGAACTGGCCCATACCAGGAGGTACATCAGCACATTTTGTTGGAGGATCTCTTGCAGGAATTCTCCTTGGTCCTTATGCAGGATCTATTGCCATGGCATCTGTTGTTGCAATTCAGGCATTTCTGTACGGGGATGGTGGATTGATTGCTCTTGGAGCCAATCTCTGGAACATGGCAGTCGTGAATGTGTTTGTTGGATGGTACATTTTCAGAGTGATTGAAAGATACAGCAGGTTTGCTGGAGCCTTTGTATCAGGATGGGGAGGTATTACTGCTGCTGCAGTTTTTGTCGGACTTGAGGCAGGACTCTCAACAGCATTCAAATATTCTGTTATTGTTGCAGTGTCCGCCATGGGTCTGTGGCATGGACTGTTAGGACTCATCGAAGGATTCATAACAGCCGGAGTTGTAGGTTACATCCATTCAAGCAGACCTGATATTGAGAAGTATGCTGAGGCTCGCAGTGTGAGCAAAGTGCCTCTTGCAATAATCGGTGTAATGATCCTGCTATCACCTGTTTTTGCATACTTGGCTGAACTGGTTGGATACTCTGAACCTCTCGAAAACGTCGCTGAAGAGCTCGGATTGAAAGAAACTCAGAGTTACTCTGGGCTTTTCCCCGATTACACTGTCCCCGGAATTGGTGATAGTATTGGAACATTGATCTCAGGAGCGGTAGGAGTGATAATCTTTTTGTCACTTGCATTTATGAGACGTCATGCATCTATTGATTGAAAAAACCCTGAAGTCTGCAACTGCATATTTCCAGGATTTTTTTATTCATGAGTACACGAAAAAAACCTACCTTCATGCCGTACATCCATCTGTAAAGCTCGCCGGCACGGTCTTTCTCATACTTCTCTCCATTGCTACGTTTGACCTGAAAAAGATAGGTCTCATTATCCTGGCTGTTTACATGATGGCGTTTAACATCGGACTCAGTGTAAAAACACTGGCAAAAAGAAGCATTCTTTTTCCTGTGTTCTCATTTATCATTGTTCTGCCTGTAGCTCTTTACGGGAAAAATCTCGAATACCTTATCGCATTTCCCCTCAGGGTTTTCTCATCAATATCCTCTCTACAGCTATTTATTCTAACAACAAGATTCAGTGAATCACTCTTCGGATTGAAAAAGTTGAAGATCCCGGAATCCATGCTTGATATAATCTGGATCACATACCGCTACACAATATCCATGTTCAGGGACCTGCTGAACGTTCTTGTTGCGAGGGAGTCGAGAAGGCTTAAGAAAACCAGCCATTTTGAAACACTTAAAGGAGGTAGTAGATCTCTCGGTCTTTTTCTTTTGAGAAGTTTTGAAACTGCAGAGAAGGTTGAGCTTGCAATGAAATCAAGAGGTAAAGGAGTTAGCTACAGCGGAAGGTATAGCATGGGATTGTTTTATATTGCATATATAGCAGGTGTTGGTATATGGTGGATGATGCTCTGATTTCGGGAATTGACATCTCATATACCTATCCTGACGGTACCAAGGGCTTTGAGAGACTGACAGTCCATATATGGAGAGGTGAAAAGATCGCTCTCATTGGACCCAATGGATGCGGGAAATCAACACTCATGATGGTTCTTGCCGGACTTCTCAAGCCAGATACAGGAAAGGTACTCATTGATGGAAAGGATGTTTTCCAGAATGCTGAGAAAATAAGGAGAATGACTGGTTTTGTATTCCAGGATCCTGACGTTTTCCTGTTCAACCCATCGGTTGAGGATGAACTCAGATACTCTTTAAATCAGCTTGATATAAGTGCAGAAAGCATAGATGAACTTATAATTAAATTTTCAGAGATATTTGAGCTGAACAGCATTCTCAGCAAACCTCCATTCAGGTTAAGTGGTGGAGAGAAAAAAAGGGTTGAGATTGCAAGTGTTCTCATTTACAATCCGGATATTCTTTTTCTGGATGAGCCAACAGCAAACGTGGATGGAAAGACAAGGAGAAAAATTCTTGAAATTTTTGACAGTTACAGTGGAACCCTCATTCTGTCCACACATGAAATCGATATAGCCAAAAAAATTTCAGATCGGATCATAATCATGAACCATGAAAAGAAAATCGTTTACAATGGAGGAAAAGAGATTCTCAGGGAAAAGTCATTTCTGGAGGAAGTAGGAATAATCTGATTTCATTATCTCTCTGAGGAATGACGTTGCAAAGCAACCTTTTGGCAGGAAAAAGTTGAAAAGGATCGAGTTATCATAAGATTCGATGAGGAAATTTTCAAAATCAAAGGGAATCTCTGCTGTTCTGAATGATCCCCTGGAACTGAATTCAGGATGTTCTCCTCTGAAGTTTTCCAGATTTAATCCCTCCATTTCCAGAACTTCTCTGAGCTTTTCTCCTGACCACCCTTTAAGTTTTGTTTCATAACCCGGAACAGGTAATGCGAGAAAGGCATATTTGTTTTCTATCAGATAGTTAACTCTTCTGAAGTTGTTCTCATTTATTTCAACAAAATCACCGGAATTTACAGAGTATCCTTTTTTCCTTTTAAGAAAATCAGCGTAGTCTCCCTTTTCCAGAATTTTGAGAGTACCGAATTCTCTTATCCTTTCTGAAAGAATCCTGTTAAATACATACGACTGATAGGCATGAATGAACATGAGTTTAAGATTTTTTGGCAGTGAAATAAGAGCCTGGAGCTCAGATTTTCCCTCCCTCAGTTTTTGAAGCAGGTTTCTCTCATAGATCAGGTATTTTGGAAGTTCTCTTAATCCAATTTTTGGATCTCTCTCATGCCACATATCCTCCCTTACTTTTCTGATTTCATCATCCTCAAGCTCAGACGGCTTAGCAACATAAACCCAGAACGCTTCGCTGTAATTTCTCATGAGTATGAGCTTTCCAACTTCATGGGTTATGAATCTCAGTGTCCCAAACCTCTGTATCCCGAAAAAATTTGGTATTCCTTTACTCTCAAGCTCATAGAGAGTTTTTTGTAGACTTTCAGGTCGGGATACAGATCTGACTGCGATCCTGAATCTGTTTCCCAGAAGATCTCCAAGCTTAATTTTCCGATTCAGATATCCTGCAACTTCAATCTCGGCATCTTTTATTCTTGCATTCTGTATTCTACTTGGGATATTTTCATTTTTCATGGGTATGGAGAAATACTGTACCGAAATGGCTTTCTTATCCTTGGTTCCAGCATACCCAATGGCATTTCTGCTGATATGGAGATAACTGGAGAGAACTCTTGCAAAGTTCATTGTGTCCCAGTTCTTCTTCGTAACCCTCACAACAAGATGAGTGCCACTCTCTTCGAGATTAACATCAAGTATTTCTTCAACCAGAAAATCATCCTCAATTTCTTTTATTTTCCCACCAATACCCGGTGCGGATGAGATGTATTCTTCGATTCCAGCAGATCTCTCAATCATCTCCAAAGAAAGCGTCGAGAGTGAGAGTTTTTTGCTTTTTCTCATGTTCTTTTCCAACCTCCTTTTTTTCACTTTCTTCTGATACTTCATCCAAGATTTTTTCAGAATTGTGTATAGTACCTGCTTTTGTGTAGGCTGTGGGAAATGTTTCGTCCTCAATTCTGTGAAGCCTGTGTTTTTCGACAAAGCCCACTATCTCCTGTGCTTTTTTCTCACCAACCATGAATTCAAGCTCATCTCCGCTGAATTCATAGAATGCAGAAATCATGGAAGATTTTCCAATGTCAAGATTTTCAAGGAGGTATCTAACAATAAAGTACTGTTCCATTGCCTTCCTCGATGACATATGGCAGTATTTCCCTATCTTTTTAAGAATTTGCTTCATCATATTTCTTTTCCTTCTTGTATACATTAATTTTCTCCAAACTGAAGGAGATCGATATTTTGTGAACCCCCTTTTCTGCTCATTTCTGACACTCTGCACTCCGGTGGTCATGAGATACGTAGAGTATTTCCATAGTCTGTAAAACTGCCTTCTTCTAACCCTTCCAAGGAAGACGTCTGCTTTTGAAACAAGATTGTATGCTCTGTAAAGCGTTTCACCGTCATACTCTAACGGCAGATTCTCTTCAATCCACATTATCAGATCCTCTGGACTCTCATCCAGCAGCATCGCCTCCCCATGGGGTGGAACTTTGGTTTTGAAAATCTTTTGCAGAAATCTGAAGATATCCGGCTCGTGTATCCTCTTTCCAGCCACCATGTCTTCAAGATTAAGTATCTCTTTCCCCTCAGCAATTGCCTGAAGATCATTTATTGCCGCTCTGAGATCCCCACCTGAATTCTCTGCAATAAGTCTTAATACCTCTTTGTCACACCTTATCCCCTCCTTTCTGCATATTCTTTCAAGAGCCTTAGCAATCTGATTTTTGTTCAGTCTCCTGAAACTGATCATCTCTACTTCCCTTCTCATCTCTGCTGAAAGACTATATGGATCATTGGCAATGAGAATCATAGGCTGAGGAGGGTTTTTCTTCACTATCCTCAAAAGAGCACTTTCTCCACCTGCATCCTCTTTTCTGTGGACATTGTCAACTTCATCGAGTATTATCAGCTTGAGTCTCCCTGCTCTTGATGATAGAAACTCCCCCTTATCGCTTATGGTTTCATTAAATGCACCTTCACCAACTATTCTGTTAATTATATTCCAGCTTCTCTGATCACTTGCATTGAGCTCAACAACCTCCCATTCCATTGTGTTTGCAAGAGCCAAAGCTAAGGAGGTTTTTCCAACTCCGGGAGGTCCTGCAAGCAGTAAAGGCTTCTGCCTAGCTCCTTCTTTCCACTTCTCAGCCCACACAGTAATTTTCTGAATTACCGGCTTATCTGCGACAACCTCATCAAGGGTTTGAGGACGGTACTTTTCAACCCAGAGCATTCAGATTAAAGTTATGAACGAGGTATAATAATCATTTCCTTCACAGCAGCCACAACAAAATTAAACCACAATACCGTAAATAACGCGGTGATAGATGCCGATGAATTTTTCTGTAAGAAATGCAGAAGAATAAGGAACAGATGCATATGCAATAAAAAGAGTACCGCCAAGAGAAACCTTGAGATTTATGAAAAGCACTGCAAAGATGAAAGTCTGAGATTAATTTTTGAAGGTGATTACGAAATAATTGACTACAGGGAAATAGGGGAATCCCGGAATCCTGATGTTGAGGTTGATTCTCTGAAAATATCTTCAGAGCTGAAAAAAGCTCTGAAAGTCAGAGGAATAAACCATGTTTATCAGTTTCAGAAAGAGTCGATCGATCTGATAATGTCTGGAAAGGATACAATAATAACTGCACCAACAGGAATGGGGAAAACAGAAGCTTTTCTGATTCCAGTTCTCGAGAAGATTTCGTCTGATAAAAAAGCAGTGATAATCTATCCGACAAAAGCCCTGACAAAGGATCAGCTTGAGAAGATAAGATACTATGCAGCCTTTAAGAGTGCCAGAGTGGTGAAATTCGATGGAGATTCTGACATCATCGACAGAATAACGGTCTTCAGAGGTGAGACAGACATAATTCTCACAAATCCGGATATGATAGATTACCATTTGAGAAAATCTCCGGAATTCAGGGAATTCATGAGTCAGGTTGAGATAATCGTTTTCGATGAGCTCCATTCTTATACAGGATTTTTTGGATCAAACATTCACTGGCTTATAAGAAGAATTGAAAGGTTTACCCATCCACAAATCGTCGCATCTTCAGCAACAGTTAACAATCCGGAAGAATTTGGAAAGCTGCTGTTTGACAGGGATTTTGCTGTGGTCAGAGCAGATGAAAGAAACACTCATCTGAGCCTTATGATTGTGTATGGTGATCCTTACAGAGTTATACAGGACATAGTGGCAAGGTTGAAAGATAGAAAAACTCTGATTTTCGGAAACAGCTACAGATTTGTTGAGACCGTCGCATGGATACTGGAGACAAGAGGTATTAAATGTCCTGTACACAAGGCTGGATTTCCAAAAAGGATCAGGGAAAAAGTTGAAAAGATGTTTCGAAATGGAGATGTGAATGTTCTTGCCTCAACATCAACTCTTGAGCTCGGCATAGACATAGGAGATGTGGACTGTGTTGTGAGTGAGCTCGTCCCGTATCCTGTTTTTATTCAAAGATCCGGAAGGGCTGGGAGAAGACTTAAAAAAGGGCTGGGAATTCTGATACTCAGAGACGATAACGCCATTGGAGAGTACTATAGAAAAAATCCGGAAGAATACTACCGGGAAAAGATGTTCTGCTATGCCGAAAGAAATAATGAGATCGTTTTTGCACATCATCTGCACTCAATGGCTTTGGAAAAGCCCCTGATGAAAGATGAGGTTGAAAAGGAACATGCTGAGAAAATGGTTAAGGATGGCATTCTTATTGATACCGGAGACATTTACATTGCCGGTTCTGTAAGTTCTGATCTCAGCATGAGAGGAACTGGAAAAAGGATTAAAATTGTGAGTGAAGGAAAGGTAATTGGAGAAAGGGCGATGCCTGTAGCCATCAGAGAACTCCATCCCGGAGCTATTTTACTCCATAACAGAAAGAGATGGATCGTCAGAGAGCTCGATCTTGAAAAAATGACTGCTTTCGTTGAAATATTTGATAAAAAATGGATGTCATCGCCACTATACTCAACTCTACCAAAAATTACCAGAGTTATTGATTCAAGATCCTCCCCGTTGAATTTTCATTACTGCGAAATGGTCATGACATACATTGTTAGCGGATGCGTTTTGAGGCATTTATTTGACAAAGAAAGAATTGAAATTGAATATCTCAGAAAACCAGTTTCATACTCATTCAGAACAAGAGGTTTTGTTTTTTCCGCTCCTTATCCGGACAAAGAGGATTATGATGACTTCTATGCAGGCTCTTTCCATGCTTTCGAACATACACTCATAGAGACGAGCGATGCAATCACAGGAGGGGGGAGCAGCGTAATAGGCGGTATTTCAACACCGGATGGGTACATATTTATCTACGATGGGGTAGAAGGAGGGAATGGTATGAGTAAGCTTTTGTATGACAGAATTGACAGGGCACTTCATATTTCTCTTGCAGTTCTTGAAAACTGTGATTGCAAAAGGGTTGATGGGTGTCCGAGGTGCACATACAGCTACCAGTGCGGGAATAACAACCAGCCACTGAACAGAATTGGTGCTATGGACATCCTGAAAAAAGTAATGAATGGTAGAAAAAGAGAATCAGACATATCCGTCTTCCAGGAGGTCAGGGATTTTACCTACTATCCATAATTTACCTGATCTAATTGAGCAAAAGATCAGAAAAGTATGGCAGGTTCTGAGAGATATTTCCAGAATATGATTATCGCTGAGATAACTATGAGTGCATCCCTGAGGGAAGAATAGTTCACTTTCATTATTCCAGAAATCATGCCTTTATCTTGATACATTTTGTGTCTCTGGATAATTGAAAGCATCCAGGCAACACCAACAATGCTCGATGCGGCGCCTATCATGAAAAAGATCTCAGTGAGCTGAGACAGAAAAAGTCCTGCTCCAACTCCAAGAAAGGGGATGAAATCAGTTACGTGATGCAGACAGCACGCAACCATGCTTCCGCCTGTGACGGATGTGCTTGCAACTGCATTGCATTTCTGACCAAATGATCTGATGTGGGTGAAAAGAGCAATTTGCAATCCAAATCCAGTGTCAATGATGACAATATAGGCCAAATAATTCCTGAGATTCCAGTAAACAGCATCCATCCCTCCTGAGATGTAGTTGATGGTAACATAAAAAAGAATGAGGATTGAGGAGGCAAGAGTGCCATATACGACTCTTTTATCCATCATGCTTTCCACTCGAGTACTCTATCTCCGTCAATGTTTATTATGAGTCTGAAATTCATTTCTCTGTTTATCTCCTCAAGTGCTTCTTCAGGAAATTCCATAAAACCGTATCTGTGGTGTCCCCATGACTTTTCATCTTCCTTCCATGTGACAGGGCTGAATTTTTTGCCGGCAACCTCAAGAGTTACTGATTTCTGCATGTCGTATGTATACAGGTCCCCAGAATGGGTATCGAGTCTTATGTAGAATGTGGGTTTTGTGAGATCTGGATTTTTTGGATTGAGGAATACTACTGTGACCTGTACATTACCCTGACTGATTTTTGTGAGCTCTTCCTCGCTGAACTCCTTACTGAAAGCCTTATCTTTAAAGATGAAACCAACCAAAGCAATGCCGATTACAATAAACACCAGTGAAAGTTTTTTTACTTCCATATTTTTCATCAGATGCAAAATAATATATAAGTTTTTCTGTCTATAGCTTCATGAACACGTTCCAGCCATCTTCCCCGAGATAGTAGATCACAAACGGACCTTTCTTGGACCCTGGCATCCCTGGTGATCCGGATGGCATTTCAGGTAGAGATATACCCTTTATATCTGGTTTATCTGTCAAAAGCTTATCAATTGCCTCTACAGGAACATGTCCTACCACGAAGTAGTCATCTGTTACTGAAATGTGGCAGCTTGACTTATCTTTCGGGATGTCGAATCTGTCATGCTCTGTCCTGATGTTTTCAACAACAACCACACTTACATTGTAACCTCTCCCTTCCAAGTACTGGACATACAGATCACAGCATCCGCAGTATTTGCCTTTGTAGACTGTAATATCCTTGGATGACAGTTTGGTTTCAGCAACCATGCCTCCATTCTCCTGATCAGGTTCCCCGTAATAGGCAAGCACCAGAAACATTCCTGTCAGCAGACCAAGAACCACTGTCCCATAAATCAGTTTTCTCATAAATATCAAGAATCAGGTAGGTATTTAAATCTTTTTCACTAAATGTAAAACATGATGAAGGCAGGGAAGGACAGAAAAAGGTACGAGAGGGTGGCAAAGTTTTATGACTTCTTCGAATTTCCAATGGAGGTTTTTGCATTTGCAAGGTGGAGGAGAAAGCTGATGGACCATATTGAGGGCAATTACATTCTTGAAGTTGGAATTGGAACCGGAAAAAACATACCCTATTATGGAGAATGGCATGCAGTTGGATTGGATATTAGCGGAAAAATGCTCAAAAGAGCTGTAAAACGCTCTGAGTCTCTCCAAAAGAAAATTGATTTTGTTCTGGGGGATGCTGAGTTTTTACCATTCAGGGATCAGTCTTTTGATGGAATTATCTCCACCTATGTTTTCTGTTCGGTTGAAAATCCTGAAAATGGTTTGAAAGAACTTTACAGGGTTCTCAGGGCTGGAAGAAGAGCATATTTTCTGGAACATGTGCGAAGTGAGAATGAAATTGTGGGCAGGCTCATTGATGCTTTAAACCCTGTTGTCAGAGCATTTGGTCCAGAAATCAACAGAAGGACCATTGAAAGCATCAAAAGAGCCGGATTTAAAATAGTCAGAGATGAACATCTGATGTCTTCCGTTTTCAGGCTTGTTATCGCTGAAAAACCTTCTACTTAAGCGTCTTGAGATATTCGACAACATCATTAACATCCTTCTCAGTCATCTGCCATCTTGGCATGCACGGATTGAGTTCCTCCCCTTCATCACCTACTCCGCCTGTAATGGCTCTTATAATATCCTCCCTATCCATCCCATGGGTTCCATTAAGGGTGGAGTAGCTTATATCAGGTGTTCTGACCCCACACATCATCGGGTATATGCCTCCCCTTCCATCAGTACCATGGCAGCTTGCACATCCTCCCCCATGCATGTAAAGCCACTGTGGTCCTGCAGTGAAGGGGATTCTCTCTCCTCTGTCATTAATTCCTGTCATGAAGATCATTTCTCCATTTGAAGAATATTCAGCCTTAGCCGGAGCCCTGTACTGCTGATATGGCATGTCTCTCTCAAACCCGTAATGAAATACATTGGCGGTAAAGAAACCTGCAGCAAATGCTGCCAGAACAGCCAGTGCAACAATTAAATTTCTGTCAGACCCCATAATAAATATGTTTTCCAAAACTATTTATTTTTAATCCAGAACTACTTCTTTATCCAGTCGCTCACATAAATTCTGTAAGTCTTACCAAATCTCTCCCTGTATATCAGATCCTTTTCTTCAAGCTTCTTGATCACCATTGTAATCTTGGAATGAGAAAACCCGGTTCTGAAGTGAAGAGAGTCCTGAGTTATCCCCTCATTCTCAACAACGATGCTGAATATCTTTTTTTCATCCTCATCAAGAAGCTTCTCAGCAACTTCAATTTTTTCACACTGCTCCTTGGTTTCATTCTCAGTCTTCTGAGATGGCTCTCTATTTGAACTCAGAATGCCACCACCCTGAATTGAACTTCTGAGTTTTTCCCCCTGAGTAAGGAGAATGATCGGGATGACTATCAGGATAATTCCCGTTAAAGCAAGGATTGATGGGATTAGACTGTAAAAGGGAGAAACCATCATGGAGTAGTGATGGGTTTGAGGAGCTATGGTATATGAAATTGAAAGCAGCACAATTCCGGCAAATATTGCGATCATGTATTCATTCTTCATCAACTGAAAATCTGTGAGGTAGTTGAAATATTTTTTTCTTGGATGCATAAAGAGATCACGGGCAATCCAGCATAGTAAGCAATCAGATCTCAGGCGAAAATAAATAATTTAAATCCTCTACATTTTAGGCTGATATCTTGAAAAGGTGAAAATAATGGAAAAGTGGATTTATGAACTCATAGTGGAAAAAATCCCACCTTTCTCATACTTTGATAGAGAAACTGCTGTACTTCTTCAGTTATTAATAATGCTCTTCGTTGGTTTTGCCATATCATACATTGCAGGTTTACCCCCAATTTCAATTACAATGGGTGCATTAGCAATTGTTGTTGTGGTTATATGGAGCAAGATGACACTTGTTATCGCTCCCATGATAAGAACATTCAGACCTTCTTTAAGCGAAAAGGAGAGAGAAATTGTGGAAAATTACAGAAGTCTCCTCTTCAGCATATACAGACCTGAGCTGATAATTGGTGTCGGGCTTTACATACCCCTTATCATTTACCTTTTCAAGAAAAAAACCCTTTTTGAGTTCTACCTGAATGGGAATCCCTACGTTATATTTTTTGCACTCATCCTTGTGTGGGATGTTGCATATAGAGCCGGAATCGGTCTCTGGGTTGGATTCATGAATTTTATCAGGTCATACAGGCTTTTAAAAGCTTCCAAGCTCAGAGAGTCAATGGATTACACCTTTCTGAACGACCTCAAAACAATGAGAACAATTGACAGAAACAGTCTCATCTTCGGTTGGGCTGGATTGCTGCTTTTCCCGGTCCTTTACCCGGATATAGAGCTTGCTCTGGGTTCTGCTATGTATTCTGTCTTTCTGATTTTGCTTTCCTTAGCTTCGCTGGTTCTTGTAAGCAGAGTTCCGTGGCTTCCTCCGGACATGGTGGATCTCCTGAATCAGGCTAAATTTGCCTATGTCGGACATAATGGAAAAGCATATCCTCATCTCACTCCCGTTGTTCATGTTTTCGATGGAAATGATCTTTTCTTTGTTACTTCGAGAAAAAGTTTCAAGTACAGACTTCTGAAAAAAGATCCAAGAATTACCGTTTTGATAGATGAAAGAGATGAAAGAGATTTCTTCGGAAACAGGGTTGTGCTTATACAGGGGAAGGTTAAGCTTTACGATTCCATAAATGTTTTATTCAATATTCTAAAACTGCTAAAACTCTTTTTCCTCTTCAGAGGGAAATACGGTGTTTATTTAAAAAAATATGGGGAAAAAAAGGACAGACTGCCTGATGCATGGAGACTGACACCCATATTGAAAAGAATTCCGGTTGAAGTTGTTCCGGAAAATGTGATATACTGGAGAGGCGCCAGAAGAATTAAAATAAGGCTGTGATGTGTATGCTTGCCAAGGAAGTTAGAGAACTGTTAAATACAAACTACTTTGGATACCTCTGCACGAGGGGCAGATATCCTCACATAACGCCTATATTTTTTGTATATGACCAGAGGAGATCTGTTTACTTCATGTCAGAGTACAGCTCCAGAAAAATTAGAAACATTCTGAAAGACAGACATGTCAGTCTTGTTGTGGATGTTAGAGATGAGGGTGACCCATTCAACAATGAGGGCATTCTTATCTCTGGAATCGCAAGAGTATACATTCCCGGTGAGGTGGAAATGTATGAGTACGATATCCTTTACACTGTCTATGACCTTTTCAAATCAAAATACTCTGAGTTCCTTGAGTTTGAGGACAGAGGAGATGTGATTGTTGAGATCAGGATGAAAAAAGTCAGTTACTGGAAAGGTCCGTTCTTCAAAAGCTACAGGATGCCCAAAGATTTCTGATCAGAGCTTTGGAGAGAGTCTGGATATGAAAAATCCTGAGGTGTCATGTATGTGAGGATACAGCCTGACAACCCTATCTGCTCTATCGAAAGTTTTCTCCCCATATCTCATGATTCCGGGGTCTCCTGTGGGTAAATCCAGCCAATCTATCTCTGTGATTTCTCTGAGCTTGATAAGATTTCCCTCATTTTCTTCGAAGGTTATGCTGCATGTGGAGTAAACAATTTCACCGGCAATTGTGAGAGAGTTCCTTATCATCGCCCTTTGCAACTTCAAAAGGAATTGGAACATCCTGGGAGAGTATCTCCACTTGACAGAGGGATAATGCCTTACAGAACCGGTAGATGAACACGGTGCATCCAGCAGTACCTTATCAGCACTGTATTTGAATCTCACTCCATCATGCACAACAAATTCAACATTCGTCACTCCAAGTCTTTTCAGCCTTGCCTTCATTCTCTCCATCCTCTCTTTTGAAATATCCACAGCAATTATCCTTCCACTGTTTTCCATAATGGAAGAGATATGACTTGTTTTTGATCCCGGAGCAGATGCAAGATCAACAATCACATCTCCTGGTTCGGGTTTCAGGGCAAATGACACAAGACAGGAAGCAAAATCCTGAATGACAAATTCTCTGTCATAACCTTCAAGAATTGTCGGTGGCTTCCTGTAAGATATTACTTTAAAGACATCAGGAAGTACAGTCTCCTCAAGAGTGATTTCCTGCTTTTCCAGGTTTCTAGTACCATTTTCATGGGAGATCTTCAGTGTATTTATTCTCACATAAGTTGTGCTGGTTAAATTGGCTATCAGGAGGTCCTCATAATTGGATGTGACCTTTTCCGCAATCTCGATGTACCATTCTGGACAAAAGTATTTGAGGGCAAGATATTTTTTTCTGCTGGTTTTGCTGAGTTTTTCAAGCTCACCATCAACATCCACATTTTCTGCGTTTCTGAGTATGGCGTTTACAAAACCGCCAGTTCTTGGGTGTATCTTCATGGCAATTCTGACAGCACTGTCAGTGGCGAGAGGTGGAGGGACCCCTTTAAAATACATTTCATAGATTCCAATTCTCAGAAGATTTCTGATAAGAGTGTTTACATCTTCCAGATTTCTGAATCCAAGAGCCTTTTCAAGAACAAAATCCAGAAAGTTCCTTCTTTTCAGAACCTCAAAAACATATGCATGAACACTTCCCCTTACCCTGTAATCAACATCTATTTCTTCAAAATACTCCCTGAGAGCAGACTTGGCTGATATGCTGTTTTTCTCAACAACTGTCAGAATTTCAGCAGCAAGTTTCTGTGCCGGAATCACATCACTACCATCTGAGCGTGGGGACATCCTCCTATTCTCAGAACTCTGTTTTCATCAACTATTCCCAAGCTTATAGCAAGTCTTACTGCTCTCTCACCTGATATGTTTGCTATGGTTGCCTGTCTGAGTGCTTTTTTAACCTCATCCTCATCAAACGCTTTTTCTCCGTAGAATTCTTCCCTGATTTCCAGTTTGAGTTCACCCTCTCTGAAATCCATTCCCACAATATCCTCATCACATACCGCAACCATTATCTCTCCTTTCACCCTGTAAACCTTCATTCTGAAACTCATAATCCCTTAACTGAATGTTTCGCACCACATGCAAGACACTTGACAAAGAGGACTCTCTCTTCTCTGACAAATTCCGTGTCAGGGGCTCCACATTCCTTGCAAAGAACATAAGTTTTAACGTAGTCATCAACTTCTTTCTGGACTTCTTTTTCAGAGAACTTTCCCTGAAGAATGAGCCTTCCGGATTCTGTGACTCCTGCTGTTCCAAGGGATTTTACAATATATTTGTAAAGATGGTTTTCGTTTCTGTTTATTGCCTTGGCAATTGATCCAAAATTCTTTACAATAGTCCTGCTCCCCTCTTTCTGGACATTGACTTTTGGAATCTCAAATCTATCCCTGCTAACAACTTTTTCAGGAAGCATGCTGTATGCCCTTTCAAGCAGTTCATCATAACTCTTCATGATTCAGCCTCTCAGCAAGTATGTAATTAAGTTTTTTCGCCTCCTCAATAAATTTTTTCGGATAATCAGGTGAGTAGAAAAGGTGAGAGTAGCATTTGCAATCAGAACTTCCAAATCCCTTTATTCCTTCCATAAAATGCTTTGCAAGCTCTGCAAGTCTGTGCTCATCAGTTTTACACTTAAAAGCCTCCAAAGCCTTCGCTTCAATACTCAGATAATCAACATGCCAGTGGAGCTTTTTATCTTTTGAAAAGTGTCTTCTTACTCTTTTGGAAAATCCCTTTTTCGCAGAGCCAACATAGATATAGTATCCTTTTCTGAACTCTATCTCTCCAAGCTTTCCAACTCTGATTTTTTTGTTTCTGTCAAGCCGGAAGATTACAAAGTACATTTTTCAGATCACTTCCCTAAGTCTGAAGTCCTTTCTTCCAAGACCGAGTTCCTCAGCATATTCAATCTGTCTTGCTGGAGATGTCCATTCCCAGAAGTCTCCTTTAATCAAAGCTCCTGAAGTTTTTTCTCTCCTGAGATAAGCCTGCATGCTTGAGTGGTCAACTGCAACAACATCTCTGGATGCAAAAATCCCAATATCGGGCACCTGCTGAACACTGCTATATGGGTGACAGTCGCAGTGAGGTGTGATGTCTATTGCAAAATTTATGAATCCAAAGTTATCGATTCCAACCTTTTCCATTACTCCTTTCGTTGCCTCGACAATTCTCTCAGCAATATCATCTCCATAAAGCCACGGTCCTATTTTTACAGCACCATCCTCGCATACCTCATAACAACCCAGGCATTTCATGCATCTGGAGATGTCAACTTCATAATTGATAATGGCATTAAAAGGACAGATTTCAACGCATTTATTGCATTCAGTACACTTCTCCCTTTCAATCTCAGGAGGAGACGGAAGATGGATGTCGAACTTTGTTGTTTTGGTAACACAGCCTACTCCTATATTTTTCATGGCTCCACCAATTCCACCCCTCATGTGGAGCTTGAAGTGAGTTGCAACAACAACAAAGTCAGCCTCAGCTACTGCCCTTGCAACATAAACCTCACCCAAGTGCTTTCCGTTTATATTGACTCTCACTCCATCAAAACCCCTGAGACCGTCAGCAACTATAATGGGAGCATTGACAGTCTGAGACGTGAATCCGTTCTCCTCGGCTATCTCAAGTCTTCCAATGGCTGTACATCTGTCTTTCAAAAGCCCCAGACCTGTTGTCTCTGTGACGAAAACCTTACCTCCTCTTTCCTTAAGCATCTCAACAATTTTTCTAATGAACAGCGATCTGAGCATTTTTGTTGTTCCTCTATCTCCAAAATGAGTCTTTACAGCAACGATATCATTTTCAGCAACGCTGTCTAAGATTCTGCTCTCTTCAACCACCTTTTCCAATCTTACAACAAGACTCTGCTCAGGCTGGTACCACTTTGAGGGGTCTGTAACATTGACTTCAGCCGGGGCAAAAAAGACCTCTTCCATGAGAAATGAAGATTCAGCAAACATTATATACCTTTTGCAAAATTTTGATTTATGAGGAGATTACTCACTGCAATAGCCTTATTAATGCTCATACTGAAAGCAGGGGCATTTGAGATAACGATTATTGGCTATGAGGATGGAAACGTAACCGTAAACATCATCCCGATGGAAAACGCAACATTTTCAGAGAACATAACTGTCCAGAATGATGTGATAAAAATCCAGAACATAACCAATGGTAGCTACCATGTGGTTGTTACGTATGGACCAAAACAGTATGTTTCCACAATTTCGATTCCTGAAAACAAGTCATTGAAGATTGATTTCAGTGAAACAGATGACATTGGAGTTCTGAAGGTTAATAACATTCATTTCATACTCAGTTTACAGCAGGGCGGATTTTCAGTAATGGAAGTTGTGAACTTTATAAATACCGGGGAGTTCTACTACCACGGGGATATTGTCAAGCAAATCCCTCCAGATGCAATCAATACAGCTGTAGACGAGGGCACCCTTGCCCAGTCTGGAGTTGTCTACGACAGGATAATTGTTGAAAGCGGGAAAATTGTGATTAAGAATGCCACTGTTCCACCAGGAGCAATGTTCCCCTTAGCATATCTTTACTTTCCGGAAAGCTCCATTCAGCTCATTGTGGATTATCCTTCAGATGTAATACGGATCATTCATCCAACACAGATAAGCATAACTCCCCCTGAAGGATTCCAGCCTGAAACCCAGATCACCAACGAGCAGGGAATAGTGTTCAACGTTCTTAAGGCTGAAAACCTCTCAAAGGGAACGTATTCCCTGAATGCAGAGATAAATCAGCAGATGAGAACACCTCAGATGGCTGGAGATGAACAGAGACTGAACCTCCCACTTGTTGCTGGAGTAGCCCTTATTGGGATTGGAATTGTGCTGTTCATATGGACCTCAAGGAGGAGTTATGAGGGGGAAGAAGAGGAAGAACCTGAAGAGGAGAAAAAGGGTGGATGGGATATTTAGTTGACTACAAGAGTCCCAATTTTTCCCCCATTCAGTGCTTTTTTCAGATTTTCAGGTGTACCGTAGAATATTCTTGTTTTAATTCTGCTCCTCTGGATCACTTTGGAAGCGAGCAAATCCACAACACTGCTTCCTCCTGCTTTAATGCTGTTTTCTGAAACTATCTCAACAAGCTCATCTGATGTCAATTTTTCTATTTTTTTTGCATCATCGTAGAGCTTTGGATCTTTTGTGTAAACTCCATCAGCAGATGTGGCAATAAGAAGCTCATCAGCCTTCAGAAACTCTGCAAGAAGTGCGGAAACCGCATCTGTTGTGTGACCAGGAAATGTTCCCCCCATTATAACCCTGCCATATCTCTCCAGAATCTCTTTTGCAGTTACGAAATCCTCAGGAATCATTACCGGACAGTTTTCAACAGCTACTGCCAGGATTGATGCATTTATTCTTGTTACTGTAATTCCGATCATATCACACGTGACCTCGTCTGCTCCAAGTGACCTTGCACTTTCAATGTATTTCCTGGCAACCTTCCCACCACCCACAACAATAGCCAATTTTCCTGAATACTGGTTTATCACTTCTGCGAATTTTTTCAGAGTATCAGTGTCGAAATCCCCGAAAAGAACCGAACCTCCAAGGGCAATAACCTTCATCCTTCTTGAA
>JALURI010000023.1 GCA_027016965.1 Geoglobus sp. | reverse complement strand
ATATAATTCCCTTCTTTTCCTGAAGGTGAGAACTCGGCAACCATCGCCAGTATCACAGGCATTACCATTGCAGATGACATGCCATGAAACAATCTGACTGCAACAAGCTCTTCAGGTGTTTTTGCGAATGCATAGAGAAATGCAAGGATGGAGTAAAGTAAAAGCCCAAAGAGAACAAAAATTCTCTTACCGAATCTGTCTGAAAGTTTTCCAAAGACAGGCAAAAAACCAGTCTTGAAATGGAGAAGGCAGAGAATATAAGGCCTATTGCAATTCCTCCAGCACCCATATTCTCTGCAATAACCGGCAGTATTGGTGAGATTATCCCAATGCCAATTGTAAGGGTAAACAGGGTTAATGATGTTGTAAAAAGTATATTCTGGGCCTCATCTCCACTTTCTTTCACTGAATCAGGGGTCATCAACAAAGTATATATAAGGTTTCCATCAAAATAACTTGCCAAAACGTGGCAGCGGACAAGAGGTGATGACAATGAAAGCACCGAGTGATACTACGAAGTATCTCATACACGCCGAAATAGTGGCTGATGGCGTTGTTGAAAGGCCAGATGTTGTAGGAGCGATATTCGGCCAGACAGAGGGTTTGCTTGGGGACGATCTCGACCTGAGAGAGCTCCAGAAGACTGGCAGAATAGGAAGGATAGAAGTTAAGATAGAGAGCAAGAGCGGTAAGAGCTTTGGAGAAATCAGAGTGCCAAGCAGCCTTGACAAGATAGAGACTGCAATACTTGCAGCAGCTCTGGAAACCATAGAGAGAGTTGGGCCATGCTCGGCAAAAATAAAAGTGGTAAAGATAGAGGATGTTAGAGCAAGCAAAAGAAGAAAAATCGTTGAAAGAGCAAAGGACATACTCAGAGATCTATTTGAGGAGCCAGAAATTGAGAGCGAAAGAATAGCTGATCTTGTGAGACAGGCAATAAGAACGGAAGAGATAATCGAGTATGGAGAAGAGAGGCTTCCAGCAGGACCTGCCATTGATGGGAGTGATGCCATAATAGTTGTTGAGGGGAGAGCAGATGTTCTGAACCTTCTCAAACATGGCATAAAAAATATTATCGCCGTTGAAGGCACAAACATTCCAAAAGCAATAGTGGATCTGAGCAAAAGAAAGACTGTTACGGCATTTCTTGATGGAGATCGAGGTGGAGATCTCATCCTCAAAGAGCTTCTTCAGGTTGCAGATATTGACTATGTGGCAAGAGCACCTGAAGGGAAAGGTGTTGAGGATTTAACACAGAAAGAGATCGTTAAATCCCTGAGAAACAAGATTCCTGTGGAGCAGGTTCACGTAATCAAGCACAAAGAGGATAAGAAAGAGACAAAAGAGTTGAAAGCAGAGAAAGGGGGAGTAGCAAAGGAGAGGATTGAAAGCATCAAGGCAGAGGAGGAAAAAGAGGAAACGGTCGAAAGGGCAAACATCACAGTAATTCTCAAGAAGCACAAGGAGGAGGTTGAGGGCAACCTTAAGGCAAGACTGCTTGACAGTAACTTTGAAGTGTTAAAGGAGGTACCAGTCAGAGATCTGGTGAAACTGCTGAAGTCCAACAATGTGAAAGCCCAGGGAATCGTGTTTGATGGTGTCATAACTCAAAGAGTGGTTGATCTGGCCGCAAAGAGAAATATATCCATTCTTGTTGGGGTAAAAATTGGCAGCGTTGTGAAGGTACCTTCAAATGTCAGTATCATGACATTTGATCAGATTTAATTTTTATTTTTTCATTTTGTATTTCAGCAGCATATCTCGGTTTTCAGCCGATGCAATTTTGCATCCTGCAGCTTTTCGGAGGAATTGTTAAATATGTGGCCGAACTAATTTTCATAGGGAGAGAAAATTATGAGAAACAGGAAATTCTCAGGTTTTTTAAAAGAGGTGCTGAAAAGGTATCTGAGAGGTGAATGAGATGGAAACCCTGAAAAGTTTGGTTAAGGCATTTATGGGAGAGAGCATGGCAAGAAATCGCTA
>JALURI010000022.1 GCA_027016965.1 Geoglobus sp. | reverse complement strand
CCTCTCATCACAGCCGACAGAAAGCTTGCCGGGAGTGTGGAGGACTCGGTCTTCATAAGGTGGAGGCAGTTTCATTCTGAGAGTGAATCACTTTGCACTTTCAGCCCTCTCAATTTTTAGTCTGGTTTCATCTATCGCAATTGGCCTTCTTTTCTTCTTTCTTAGCGGTTTTAAGATTCTTTTGATTCTGATGGATTTGTGGCTTATTTTCTGGAAAAGAGAGGTTAATTGCTTTCTTTTCTTAAAGATATACTGTAGAAGTTGAGTAGAGCTGGAGGGATATTTAGTTTGATCTTCTTTTTGTTTTTTCGAGCGACTTTTTAGCTTTGATTTATTCAATTAACTGCTGGATTGGGGACTGTATGATTTGTGTTTTTGATTTTTTATTTTTTAAGGTTATTCTTGACAGTGCCAACAAACCACCAAAATAAGCAGCCCACTGTAAAAATATCGACACATTCAGAAAAGTTAATATACATAGATTTTTTGCCAGAAATTGGTGATTTTATTTGGGAGGTGGTGAATAGTGAGAAAAATTCATCTGAAAGCTGCATCAGTGTATATCTTGGCAATAATGATTTTCTTGGCTATTCGAGTCATCGTGGTTCCACCATCCTTCGGCGAACTGACAGATGATTACAACTACAGATGGTTCAGGGCAGACTCGGTCAGGGAGATAATGGAACTTGACATGAAGTTTGCAAGCAAGGAAATGTGCGAGAGCTGCCATAATGACAAGGTTGAATTTCTGAACAGAGGTGCACACTCTACCGTCAGCTGTGAAACCTGTCATGGACCAAGCATCAAGCATGTCCAGAGCCCTGAAGACAACCTTCCAGAAATTGACACATCAAGAGCTCTGTGCAAGCTATGTCATGACTACAACCCAACAAGACCAGAAGGCTTTCCCCAGATATTTTCAGAAGAGCACGGATATGGGAGACAGTGCATAGATTGCCACAATCCACACTCTCCTTGGGTGTTCAAGGGAGGTGCTGAACAATGATAAGCAGAAGGAAACTTCTAACTGCAATAGCAGGTTTGGCAGGTTTTGCCACTCTGCGGAGAACGGTAAACGCTCAGGAACCTACAGAAAACTACAACTGGAACGAACACTATTACGCATTTGTTGTGGATACAACGAGATGCATAGGATGTGGAAGGTGTGTGAGAGCGTGTAAAATCGAGAATGAGGTTCCAATGGTTCCGTTTTTCTTCAGAACATGGGTGGAAAGATGGGTGTGGCTGAAAGACCATGAAGAACCAAATGTCGATTCACCAAACGGTGGATTCAATGGATTTCCTCCAAAATATGATGAAAGAGGAATATCAAAAACTTACTTTGTTCCAAAACTTTGCAATCAGTGTGAAAGACCCCCGTGCGTTCAGGTGTGTCCTGTTGGAGCAACATACATGACAAAGGATGGCGTGATTCTTGTTGATGAGAAGTACTGCATAGGATGCAGATATTGCATTCAGGCATGTCCATACGGAGCAAGATACCTGTATCCTTTTGATGGTCCGAGAGAGACAAGAAGAGGAACAGCAGACAAGTGCACCTGGTGCTACCACAGGATAACAAAAGGTTACAAACCCGCCTGTGTTGAGGTCTGCCCAACTCAGGCAAGAAAATTCGGAGATCTCATGGATCCTGAAGACGAAGTAACGAAGATAGTTGAAGAAGAGAGAATTCAGGTTCTGAAACCAGAAATGGGAACAAGACCAACGGTTTACTATCTTGGACTTGACTCGGAGGTGAGATAAATGAATGAGATTCTCTGGGAAGCTCTGAGAAACATTGATGGATACATATACCCCAACGAAATTGAAGTAAGCTGGAGTGTTCTGATTGCACTGTATCCTTACATAACAGGACTGGTTGCCGGAGCATTCATTGTTGCATCTCTCGAAAGAATTTTCAAGGTTGAGGAGGTCAGACCTACATACAGACTTGCACTGCTTACAGCTCTTGCTTTCCTGCTCGCTGCGCCAATACCTCTGGTAGCCCATCTTGGTCGACCTGAAAGAGCATTTGAGATAATGACAACACCCCATCTAACATCTGCCATGGCTGGATTTGGCTTTGTCTATGCATGGTATCTGCTTGTTGTTTTGCTGACTGAAATATACTTTGACTACAGAAAAGACATAATAAGCTGGGCAAGAGAATACGGAGGAATCAAAGGATTTATATATAAGATTCTGACTCTGGGAGAGTGGGATGACAGCGAAGAGTCACTGAAAGCAGATCAGCGTGTTGTGAACATCGTAACAATTATCGGTCTGCCATCAGCTGCAATTCTCCATGGTTATGTTGGATTTATATTTGGAAGTGTCAAGGCAAACATTTGGTGGAGCTCACCACTCATGCCGATCATATTCCTCTTTTCGGCAATGGTGTCTGGTATTGCTCTGGTTCTTCTGATATACATGGCAAGCAGCTACATAAGGGGTGTCGAGCTGGATCAGGCATGCACCGACACTCTGGGAGGATATCTGTTGTATGCCTACATACTGGACTTCGGTCTTGAGGTTATGGAACTTATACACATATTCTACATACAGGAGGAGGGGTTTGACGCAATTGTAAAGCTGATAAACGAGAAGATATTCCTTACGTTCATTGTGATCCAGATAATCTTCGGAACACTGGTACCGATCTTCCTGCTTCTGATTGCAAAGTCAAGGATATTCAGATTTAACGTGAGAAAATATCTGTACATCTTTGCAACAGTGCTCACACTAATAGGCGTGTTTGCAATGAGATGGAATGTTGTGATCGGAGGTCAGGTACTCTCCAAGACAAACATGGGATATGCTTATTACACAATGCCACTCCTCGGTCCTGAGAGTGCTTCACTGGCAATTGCCATATGGATTCTACCATTTATAATACTGGCGGTGCTTGTGAAGCTTCTGCCACCCTGGGAGGCACCATACAAATGGGAAAAGACCGAGTCAGAATAATTTCCAAAATCTTTTATTTTTTGTTCTAACAGAGCTGCTACATCCTGAAAAATCAGAGCGTTGATTTAAATCGCAAAATTTTTATGAATTTTCTTTGAGAGTGTTGTATGAAAATTAAATCACTGTCAATAGTTGTTATTCTGATTATTTCGGGAATAATTATTGCAGTAGAGGGTTTTGCAACCTATGAATTTATAGAAGATGACCCTCGCTTCTGCAAAACATGCCATTTGATGGAAGAGGCTTGGTACAGATGGAACGAAAGTCCTCACAACGAAATCACATGCCATGAATGCCACAGAGCGAGCATGGAGGACAACATGAGACTACTTGTCACCTATTTCACATTGAGACCTGAAGAGGTCTCTGACGACGTGCATGTTGTCATCCCGAACGAGAACTGCGAGAACTGCCATTTCACAAGAAGTGAAAAGTGGCCTTATGTTGCAGATACAGTGGGACACAAATTCCATCTGGAAAACAATTACGCCAACTGCATCGACTGCCATGGTGGGAGGGTTCACAGATTTGTTCCCGACAGATCTGAGTGCATGCAGTGCCACAGCGATAAGGTCATAAAGGTCGAACAGATGAACTTCCACTGCACAAACTGCCACAATTTCCTTGCCGATGTTAAAACAAACGGAGAAGAGCCTCTTCCTCAGGCTCAGGATTGTAAAAAATGTCATTCAAACGGCAACATAATCCTGTCAATGCCAGAGGGTGCACATGCAGATAGTACCTGCTACACCTGTCATCATCCTCACATAACCCAGGAGCCTTTCGCCTGCCAGTCATGTCACTCACTTCCAGAAAAACCGGTACACAAGTATCATGAAGGCCAGGACTGTACATCATGTCACGTCCCCCATCAGGAAGTGGGCATAAGACCCACGTGTGAAACCTGCCATACTGACAAAATAGATCATTATCCAACCCTGAGCTGCAGTGTGTGCCACAAGTAACTGTTAAAACTCGGAAGGCTTAAATAACATACAAATTTTTTACGATTATGGATATATCAAAAATCGACTGGAAAGATGTCATTCTGATGCTGATATTCGCAGTCTTGGTTGTTGGCGGACTTCAGATTGCAGGAATGTGGATGTGGATTCTGAGCTCTGGAGCTGTTCCTGCATACGAGAGTGGAGTACACATTATAATTGCGCTTATTGGAGCAGTTTTAGCAATAAACGGACTGCTCAAGATAATGGCAGGCATGAAGTCAAGAATCAGTTAAATTATAAACCCATATTTTCCAACAAGCCCGTATCCATCGTTAAATTCTCCTGTTATATTCAGAAATGCCGCTCTATCACCATAAACTTTTGTTGAGCCAACTGTCACAACCATTCCATCCTGTTCTGTCTTTAAAATCTTGTAGGGCTGGTGACTTCTCACAATAACCTTCAGACTTAGATCTTCAACAAATTTTCTCGTTGCTTTTTTGCCAAATAGGTAACCTATCCCTCTGTCATAGTTGTAATCACAGCCGTCCCTATCCCATGGATCGTTCCAGATCAGTTCGGTAAATGCTCTATCATCTTCTAACTCCCGTAATGTTATCCCATCTTCAGTAATTCTGCATTCTTTGGTGTATATTCCGCCATGGACAGCAAAAACTTCACTGTTCACAACTCCGCACCACGGGAGAATTTTCCATAAATCCTGCAATCTACTGTAAACCTCTTCCCAGTTTTCAAGATCTCTTAAACGATATGGCAGATCATGTGGAAAGGCTGTAGTTGTTTCATGATTTCCACGAAGAAGAATGTAATCTCCATCTATGTACCCTCTGAGAATCTCCCGATACACCTCTATCTGCCTTTCACCCCTGTCTCCATAATCTCCCAAAAATATTACAGGTTTCACAGTCCTTTTCAAAATTTCCTTCAGTGATTCATAATCTCCATGAACGTCCCCAACAAAGGAGTATCTATCTTCTTCAAGTTCAATAATCCTCTTTTTTCCAGTTTTGAGAGCATCATCTATTAACTCAATCATAACATAATGTATAATTGAAATTTTAACTTTTTTCAGATGAAGTAAGCAAATGCAATGTAGCAGAGAAAGGTCAGGAAAAACGCATGCTTTAGCCCTCCAGCAACTCTAAGTTCGGTTATGCTTCCTGCCATAATTCCTGAAAGAAATGCAACCAGATATATTGTCTTCATAAATGTCTCTCTGATGAGATTCACATCGAACGTAGTTTGTATTCCCATGAACTCCACATTCATACCGCTGAAAACAACAAGGAATTTTGAGATCAGCATGTATGTCACAAAGAGGAATATACCAACTGACATGTATACTATCGCCACGTAGGGCATAAGACTTGACTTCAATCTCTTTCTGAAAATAAGCTCCGATTCTATGTATCTTGAGACAGTCAGAAAAGCATCCTTTATACTTGAATTTGTTTCCAAGGCTTTTACCGCTATTGGTATTGCTTTTGCGAATATATCGCTTTTTATTCTGTATGTAAGTCTTTCAATTGATTTTGTTATCGGAAGTCCATATTCCGAGAACTGGCTGACAACCTGAAACTCCTTTGAAAGAATATCTGTCCCGGATTTTGATACAAGCTTCAATCCATCAAATATCGAAACACCTGACTCATTCAGCATTGCAATTTCACTGAAGATTTCAGGAAGTTTCTCCTCTGCTGCCCTGACAATTCTGTGCTTTACCTCCACAATAAAGGTAACTATGAGAAACACTACAAAAGCTGGCACAATATAGCCGGTTAGACTGAGGTACCCGTATTTGTAAAGAAAATACATTCCCAGCCCAAAATAGAATGTCAGGTGAACAAGCAGTATATGAAACTTGATGTGGGAGAGTGGGGTTGTGTAGGGATGCATTACAAACCTGAAAACACCTTTGAAAAATTTTCTCAATCTGGAAACTTTGAATCTCTTTTTCTCATCACTGGCAATGAACACATTTGTCAAAACGGGCAGTTCCCTGTACTCCACCAGTCCTGTCTTGGCGTATGGAAGGGATGATCTTGCCAGATAGACAATAAGTGCTGCGGATACTGGCAAAATCACGTACATCAGGGTCATGTAACCTTCCATTATATTTCCGGAAATAAACTTGGACACAACCAGGACTATGAGTAGAAGCATGGGAAACATCATGAAGATCGAAATGTATATCTCGAACAGGATCTCCATGAAACCCATCACCTCATTGAAAGCTATTTCCTGTTCTTCCTCGTACTCTTCAGATTTTGATTTCAGGTATGTGGAAAATTTTCCGCCGCCCTGCATCACAACAATGAGACTGTCAAGAAATGCTGAGAGTTTTTTACTGGGAGTTGTATCCCTCACGTATCTTATGCTTGTAAATATATCCTTTCTGAACACTTCAAAATTTTTCATTATCTCTCTGAATTCTATGCTGAGCTCTCCGAAAAGATGCTCAAGTTTTGAGATTTCTTTCATAACTTCAATTGGATTTAAACCTCCGGTTGCCATTCCGTACATCATGTTTATTGCATGAGGCAGGTAAAGATCGATTTCACCTTTTCTTCTGTTTGAAATAAAGAATAAAATTAACAAGTTAGCGGTTTGCGAGTTTGTTGGATTTTGTGTAAATATAAAGAGACCTGTAAATATACAGATTGTACATAATTTGG
>JALURI010000021.1 GCA_027016965.1 Geoglobus sp. | reverse complement strand
CACTGACGCCACTGGTCAGAATATGGTCACGGTTGCTCAAGGAGATTCATGACAGACGCCACGAGAGAAATGCCATCTATTACTGGACAGTCACGGGCTACTTCAATGCAATAAGAGAACTGGGTGGCGGTGTCGGTTTATACAGGGAAGATATTGTTGAAAGACTGGGAGAAATTTCTGGTGGGCATCCACGACCGCTGGGTCCCGAAAGGGTGGTTGAGCTTTCGAGCCGTGTTGATTCAACTGACATACCCCAGATGCTGGATGAACTGGAAACCGGCGAAAGCAGAACACTGGAAGAGAATCCAGATGCGATTTTCACGACTTCAATGTTCGGAACAGGTGTGGATATACCCCACCTTTCCCTGATGATAGTCCATGGTCAGCCAAAAACAACATCCCAGTACATACAGGCAACAGGTAGAATAGGAAGAAAACACGGAGGTCTGATTATAGCCTTCCTGCGGGCTGGAAGACCACGTGATCTCAGTCATTACGAGATGTTCACTGTCTACCATCACAGGATTTATCTGGAAGTTGAACCCCCCTCTGTATCTCCCTTTTCTGACGGGACACTGAATCGTGCTGCAGGACCATCCATCGTTGCATTTCTCAGGAACAAACGGGATCCATCGGTGAAGTGGTATGATAATAAAAACGGTGGGGTAATCCTACACAATGGTGCATCACAGGATATCGGTTACTTACTGACAGAACTCAGGAAGAGGGTAGACAGGATATGCCCATATCCACAGACAGTAATCAAAAATTTTAAGAGTCAGATTAGCCGCTGGGAATACATAGCACATCGGGTTAGAGGACGAGATTTCGTATTTGTGGAATACCCCCACAGAGGGGTCAAACAAAGTGTTGTGCTGGGGACTCCCACACATGCTAGGGCTAGGAACAGAAAGGGAATAGAGATTGTTTATTATAACGCCCCGCAATCACTGAGGGAAGTTGAAGAAACAATCGGTCTGGAGATTTAAGGATGGGAACGAGAGCTCAAAACATAAGAAGGTCACATTTTGTGCTTGCTCATGGATCAGGAGCTATCATTGAAACTAGAAATGGCCCGCGGCTTATTCCCCTGCCAGATAAGGGCCTCGGGAGGCGATTCTCAGAAGATAAGCTTGAAGAATTTAAGATAGATGACAGCCGGCTGGAAATTGCCCTTAGGAATTTAATTAGAGGCTGGAGTGGAAGAACAAAAATAAACATATTCGCGCTTCCTACCAATGCTTCTCTGAACATACCCGAGACCATTCCCATTTATCACACCTACATTTTTCCGGAGTGGAAGGTATGCTATGGCAGAGAGGGAAGACACAGATCAATAATCTACAGTGGCAGGAGATACATGAAATGCCCTGAATGTAACCGTGAGGATAATTCTTCTGCTCTGAGATTCGTTGTGGCGTGTACCGTAGGTCATCTTGATGATGTGCCTTGGAATTATGCTGTGCATAGAGGCAACAGGCGTTGCAATCCAAGATACTTCTACTGGAAAGCCGGCGGGAGTTCGCTGGCAGATATTGAGATACAATGCCCCGAATGCGGAAGTAAAACGACGATGGACAGGGTATATCATACCAGATTCCCGTGCACGGCTAGAATGCCGGAAAGAGAAGATGCACCATTTGATATACCCCGGGGACCTTTTTACACGATAAGAAGATATAAAAGTCGCAGCCATTGTGAAAGAAAAATGAGAGTCACCCAGAGACAATCAAGTTCTCTTTACGTACCGGAGGTTATAACCCTCATAACAATTCCGGAATATGACCGGGCAATCTCCAGAATTCTGCAGAGGAGAGAGGTTGCCTCTGCGCTTTTCATGTTCATGAATGAGGAGGCATCCCTGAATCCATGCAAAGGGACCATGGATATTGATGAGTTCCTCAGAATTATTGAAAATAATCCTGCAATATCTCCCGGGACAATGCAGACGATAAGAGAATATATAACTACAGAAGGACTTTCAGATTTCTGTCAA
>JALURI010000020.1 GCA_027016965.1 Geoglobus sp. | reverse complement strand
GGAGACCGATCCGAGAAAACTTGTTATGCAGGGCACGACCACAGCTGCAAACACATTTCTGGGTATGGGAATGGCATTTCAGGAGGCCTTCGGAACTCCAAACGAATTCTATGGAGGTGGAGGTCTTCACTGTGGAAATGGCGCTCACTTAGTGAATGGAGTCTATCATGCGTCATGGTCTCTTGTTCCTGATTTTGATTATTGCAACCTTGCCATTTATTTTGGAGCGAGTAAAGGACATGGAGCTGGACATAACGCAAACTCGATAATGCTTCAGGCTGCTGATGCAAGAGCGAGAGGGATGAAGCTAATTGTGGTTGATCCCCATCTCGGAAGGGCTGGAGCAAAGGCTGATAAGTGGATTCCCATCATCCCTGGGACTGACGCAGCTCTTGCTCTCGGCATGGTCAATCTGCTTTTGAATGAATTCGGTATATATGATGCTGAATATCTAAAGCTGAAAACCGATGCACCATATCTTGTCGGGCCTAATAAGAGATATGTGAGGGATGAAAAGACGGGAAAACCCATGATATGGGATCCCGTAGATGGCAAAGCGAAGGTATTTGATGATGAAAGCATAAAGGATTATGCCCTGGAGGGCAGGTATGAGGTCAATGGAGTTGAATGCCAGCCTGTTTTTCAGATTTTGAAGGAGCATGTTAAGAAGTACACTCCTGAGAAGGTTGAGGAGATCACTTCGGTGCCAAAAGAGACTGTCTATGAACTTGCTAAGGAATTTGGCGAAAAAGCAATGATCGGGAGCACAATAACGATTGAGGGAAAGAGCTACCCATACCGTCCTGTAGCTGCGATCTACTTCAGGGGGAGTCAGGGGCATAAGAATTCAGTCTATAACTGTGTATCCATAGAGCTGTTGAATCAGATAGTTGGTGCTGCTGATGTTCCAGGCGGAGCATTGGGTTTCAACCCTGTTTGCTTTGGGTATCCTGAAACTGGAAAGCCAAGATGGGAGCCGAAGAAGGGGAAAGATGGATTCATGATGACAGGCACATGGGTTGTTCCTCACCATCAGCCATTTCCAATTCCAGAGCCCAGAAAACCTCAGAAAATGGGATTGAACGATCTTTTCCCCGCTGCAATGCATTCATTTGTTTATGGTGCACCGGATCAGGAGAAGATATGGGAAGAGTTTAAGCTCGACTACAGGCCGAGCGTTATTATTAATTTCGGCTCAAATGCGATAATGAGCGTTGGAGATCCAGAACCAATAGCTGAAAACCTGAAAAAATACGACTTCATAATATCCTTCGATATATATCTGAATGAATTTACAAACGGGTTTGCAGATCTCGTCCTTCCGGATGCCTGTTACTTAGAGAGATTAGATCCAAACCCGAACTATCCTCCAATCCTGAATCATCCCGGAGGACTTGGTAAATGGACATACCAGATAAGACAGCCTGTTGTCAAGCCTTTATATGAAAGAAGAAGCTATTCAGAAGTTCTGCTTGAAATTGCTGAAAGACTTGGGTTAAGAGAAGCACTCTATGAAACTCTGAATATAAAGTTCGAGCTTGAAGGAAAGTACAGACTTGATCCGAGCAGAAAGTACACTTGGGAGGAAATCTGCGATCTCGTGCTTAAAAACAAATTCGGAGATGACAAGGGCCTGGAGTGGTTTAAGAAGTATGGAGCTCTGACATGGGATAAAAAGCCCGATGAGGTCTACTGGAGATGGAGGCTGGATGTCAGAGTACCGCTTTACTGGGAATTTCTGTATGATTTGAGGGACAAGGCGAAGAAGATAATAGAAGAGCTTGGTGCCAATGCTGATATAGACTGGAGCTATTACGAGCCTCTGCCAGATTTTAAGCCATGTCCGGCACATGAACTTGACGATGACGAATATGATCTCTACGGATTCTATTACAGAGAAATCAGGCATACGAATTCATTTACAATGCAGGTGCCGTGGCTTGATGAAGTTTCTGTAAATGACCCATATACCTACAACATAGAGATGCACCCTGATAC
>JALURI010000019.1 GCA_027016965.1 Geoglobus sp. | reverse complement strand
ATTGTGGATAGTGAGGGGGAGGTAAGCTACTTCGAAATCAATATTTTTGATAGACGTGGGGAGCATGAAGAAAGTATCGATCCCTTTAATGCAAGATTCTCCAGTGGATTTTTTGTAACAGATTACCTCGATCTCCACAGAAAGTATTTCTACGGAACCGAACGGGGAGGAAGGATTCTTATTTCGATATATGAAGGGTTATATTTACTGGAAAAAGGAGTCATGGAAACTGAAGGTAGCTTCAATCAGATTTACCGGCTCGGCTTAAAATTATTTGAAAACTTTGATACAATTTACAGAATTTACAGAGACCTGAGAGAAAGGAGCTTCATGGTGAAAACTGGACTGAAATTCGGGAGCGATTTAAGAGTTTATGAAAGAATAAGAAGCCTGAGAGAGATTGAACATTCAAAATATCTGGTTAAGATAAGATCAGAAATTGTTGTAAGGGAGCTTGCAGGAGATGTGAGACTTTCCAATGCAGTCAAAAAAATCCTGCTGTACCCGTTTTTTACAGACAGCAGAGAAATTGTTTACATCTCAGTTAACAGAATAAAGCCTTAATCTTGCAAAAATTTTTTATCATTTCAATGTAAGGGGGCATCATGAGAAAATTCAAGATCAATCTTTCAGGAAAAACGTATTTTGCAGAAGTTGAGAAGGTTACTGATTACCTTTACAGGGTTAAGGTCAATGACAGTGTTGTTGATGTGGAGGTTGAGGATGCAAAGATAAAATCAATGAGAAAGGCCGAGAGCATTTCGAGAGTCGCAGATCTTGGTGAGAAGGTCGTGAAGGCGATGCTTCCGGGAAACATTACAAAGATACTGGTGTCAGAAGGTGATGCAGTGAGGGCAGGAGACACACTGCTCATACTTGAAGCTATGAAGATGGAGAACGAGATTGTGGCTCCATCGTCAGGGAAGGTGAAGGAAATAAGGGTCAGTGAGGGACAGAGAGTTGAAACAGGAGACGTTCTGGTAGTTCTGGAATGAAGATTGCCATAACAGGCAGACCCGGAATCGGGAAAACAACAGCCTGCATGAAAGTATTTTACTCCCTGATGAGCAAAATGTCGATAAAAGGATTCATAACTGCTGAAATCAGAGAAAAAGGAGTTCGAACTGGATTCATAATGAAGGAACTGCACACAGACTTTTCAAAAATCCTGTCCAGAAAGGAAGCTGGTTTTCCAAGAGTTGGAAGTTACAGAGTGTATCTTGACTCCCTCGAAGAGATTTCCAAAAGGATTGAGGGTTACAGAGATTCGGAGCTCATCATAATTGATGAGATTGGGCCCATGGAGCTAAAAAGTCGAAAATTTGTTGAGGCAGTGGATGGTCTCATTGATTCTGACAGCAGCCTGATTTTCACTGTCCATTACAGATCATCCCATCCTCTGGCTGAAAGAATAAGAAGAGACTTTGAACTCATCACACTGACAGAGGAAAATAGAGATATGATTGTAAAGAATGTGGTGATGAAATTTGATCTCTGAGGGAAAAGCAAAAATAGAGGTTATCAATGGCGTTTTTTACAATCCAAGAATGAAATTCTGCAGAGACGCAGACATGGAAGTATTCAGAAACTTCAAAAGCAGAACTTATTTGGATGCTCTTTCAGCCTCAGGCATCAGGGGGATAAGAGCAAGTCTTGAGGCTGGATTCAGGCATGTTGAGTTCAACGACATAAGCAAAAAAGCATGTGAGATCGTCAGGAAAAATCTCCATATTAATGGCATCAGTGCCATTGTTCACAACAGAGATGCCTCTGCTCTTATGAGAGAGAGATCATATTATCACGTAGACATAGACCCTTTCGGATCGCCTTCTGAGTTCATAGACTCTGCTGTGAGATCAGCTGCGAAATACCTGAGCGTGACTGCAACAGATACATCTGCACTCTGTGGAAGCTCACCTCTATCCGGATTGAGGAAATACAGTTCATTTGCGGAGAAAACAGAGTACTGCCATGAAACAGGACTGAGAATGCTTGCAGGAAAGA
>JALURI010000018.1:6010-6669 GCA_027016965.1 Geoglobus sp. | reverse complement strand
ACTTCTACATAGTGGACAGGAAGAAGGATGTAATCATAGCGGGAGGATTCAATATCTATCCGAGGGAGGTTGAGGAGGTTTTGTATGAGCATCCTGCTGTGATGGAAGCTGCGGTGATAGGAGTTCCTGACAAATACAGGGGAGAGACTGTGAAGGCGTTCATTGTTCTGAGGGAAGAATACAGAGGGAAGGTGGACAATAAGGAGATCGAGAACTTCTGCAGGGAGAGGCTTGCTGCCTACAAGGTGCCGAGGATGGTTGAGTTTGTGGATGAGTTGCCAAAATCGGCTGTTGGGAAGATACTGAGGAGGGTGCTGAAGGAGCAGGAGATTGACAATTAATTCCGCATGGGTTTGACTCTGAGCTTTGCCAGTTCCTCTTTTATTTCAGCCTTTATTTTCATCCCCTCAAACACCCCTTCTAAGAATTTTTTAACAAATTCCTTTACCTCATCGCTTCCAAAAACAAGAGTGTATTCTCCATCTTTGATGTTTATCCTGAAGAAATTGCATGCCTCAAGTCTCCTGAGAATACCCTCTATTCCCATCCCCTCAAACTCCTCGGCATGAGATTCAGAAATTCTCCTGTGCATCTCCCAGAATTTGTCTTTTTCGGGGTGAGAGGTTATAAATCTAAGGAAAGCAAGCCAGTGGTCAATA
>JALURI010000018.1:0-6000 GCA_027016965.1 Geoglobus sp. | reverse complement strand
GCTGCCTACAAGGTGCCGAGGATGGTTGAGTTTGTGGATGAGTTGCCAAAATCGGCTGTTGGGAAGATACTGAGGAGGGTGCTGAAGGAGCAGGAGATTAATAAGGCAGAATCTCAGACCTGACTCTCCCATTTTTCTTTCCCGTAGGCAATGGCATCTCCTTTTGCAATAACCTCTCCACCTCTATAAACTCTCAGCTCACAGAATACAAGCCTCTTCCCACCTCCTGTTACCTCGGCCTCTGCAAAAATATCATTCCCTCCAAAGGCAGGTTTAAGGAAGTCAATCTTTATGCTAACTGCTGACCTTTTCATGCCATCTGAGTTCACAGCAAGGGCAAATGCAAAATCTGCAACTGCCATAATAACTGCACCATGTGCAGTTCCATGGAAGTTCAAAAACTCCCTTTTAACAGCACATCTGACCTTTGCATATCCTTTTTTCACCTCAAGAACTTCAGCATCCATGTACTTTCTGAACATGTCGTTTTCGACAAGTTTAACGAGATCCATGACAAACTGTTAATATGAGAATTTATAAGGCTAATTCCATCATCCAAATGGTTTTATTGAATAACCCCAGTCCTTTTCCATGAATGAGTATGATGCGATTATCATAGGTACAGGCTCTGGCATGATTGTAGCGGAGAGGCTTATGAAAGAGAATCCGGATGCAAGGGTTGCTGTTATTGATAAGGATATGGCTGGAGGCATCTGTCTCACGAGAGGATGCATACCATCAAAGCTCATAATCTCGCCTGTGGAGGTTATTTACGATCTTGAAAGTTTATCAGGCTTTGTTGATGCTGAAATAAAAGGAGTAGATTTCAGAAAAATAATGAAAAGGATGAGAAGCAAGATAGATTCCGAGAGTAAAATGATTGAGAAATCCTTGAAAGAGTCTGACAGGATAAAATACTTCAGGTCTCATGCTGAGTTTGTTTCCCCATACACTCTTGAGGTTGATGGAGAGCAGATCAGATCTGAAAGGATTTTCATTGGCTCAGGATCGCGGCCCATGATTCCAGAAATTGATGGACTGGAAAGCTCTGGATATCTCACAAGTGACTCCCTTCTCTATCTTGAGGATATGCCGGAGAGTCTTGTAATCATAGGTGGAGGCTACATAGCCCTCGAATACGGCAATTTCTTTGCAAGAGCTGGATGTGATGTCACAATTGTAGAGATGCTTCCAAGGATTTTATCCAATGAGGAGCCGGAGATTTCCAGATTTGTCCATCAAGAGCTGTCAGAACATGCAGACATCCTGACATCCCACAGAGTTATGAGAGTTGAGAAAAGTGGGGAGAAAAAGGTGGTTCATGCGAGATGCGATGATGGGAAAAAAGCAATTGAAAGTGAGGAAATTCTTGTGGCAGTTGGCAGGAAATCAAATTCAGACATTCTCAAACCCGAGAAAGGTGGAATAGAGACAGATGAGAGAGGATGGATAAAAATAAATGAGTATCTTGAGACAAATGTCAGGGGTGTTTACGCAGTTGGTGATGCAAATGGAAAGTACATGTTCAGACATGTCGCAAATAGAGAGGCTGTCATAGCCTACATGAACGCTTTTCATGGTGCCGGAATAAAGATGGATTACTCAACTGTACCCCATGCGGTCTTCTGCCAGCCGGAGGTAGCCAGTGTTGGGCTGAGAGAGGATCAGGCTATTGAAAAATACGGTAAGGAAAACGTGCTGATTGGATTTGAGGAGATGAAATCAACTGGAAAAGGACAGGGACTGAATGCAAAGGGATTTGCGAAGATTATCATCAACAGAGAAACTGAAAGAATTATTGGAGCACATATTGTGGGCAAGGCAGCATCACTTCTCATTCAGGAGGTTGCCACTGTTATGGCTCTGAATGCACCATTTTACTCAATCCTGCATGCCATCCACATTCATCCCAGCCTTTCAGAAGTTGTTAGCTGGGCTTGTGGAAATTTGATGAGCGTTGATGATTACAACAAAATGATTGAAAAAGAGTTTCAGATTAGCTCTCAAGCTTGATGTATTTTGAAAAATCAAGCTTCATCTTTTTTTCATCCAGCTCGTTCAGTGTTCTCATTACTTCCTCGTACTTATCTCCAAGGCATTTCTCAGCATATTCACACCATTGCACACAGCTATCAATGTCAAAAATGACCTCCTTTCCGCAGTTCTCGCAGACAACCTTTATCTCATCAGTCCACCTTTCTATCTCACTACCGCAGTGAGTACATTGCTTTATCTCCAGCTTCGGTCTGAAGATTGTTGAAGCTCCGGGACAGCTTCCTGGAATTATCTCAGGTTCCCTAATCTCAAGCCTCACATGATCTTCCTCTTCCTTATATTTCACAAGATATCCTCTGTCATGGAGCATCTTTATAAGAGGGCCAGGTTTTGTTTCGATCACAACATCAATTTCACCATGTTTCTCAAGCTTTTCAAAAATGAGCGGGAATCGCTTATCTCTTTCCATACCTCTCACATCCACAACCTCTACCACTCAAACCACCTCAGATAGTTCTCCATAACTGAACTCTGTTGGAAGTGTGATAAGTCAATACTCCCTAAGTATTTAGGTCTTCGTGATTGATATCTGTGGTCAAAACACCAAAAATGGCACACATTACAGGGTCCTCTAAGAACAAATCACCTGAGTAAACGAGTGCTCTGTATCTGCATCCACCTCTGCACTCCTCTCTGTATTTGCAATTGCATCCCAACGTCTCAACTTTCCAGATGAATTTTTCTTTCATTTTTTCCCAACACTTTTCAAGTCCTTCAACAACGTTTCCGGCAATCTCTTCAAAGAATCCGCACTTCACCACAGATCCATCAGGATTGATCTCGCAGTAATGGGCCCCACATGCAAATCCCTGAATGCTCTCATGACCCATATCCCCAAATCCATAGGTGGAAAGGATTTCCTTCACGTCATCCCAGTCTGGAAGAAGCTCCCTGTCACAGGTAGGAACATCTATGCTCCACCTTACAACATTCAGTCTTTCAATAATGCTTTTCATGTCCTCAAACTCATCCAGATTGTATCTCGTCACCATAGTTGAAATGCTTACATCAACACTGCCAGATAGCATCTCTATTTTCTCCACAACATTTCTCCAGCTGGACTTTCTGAGCTTTTCATGCCCCTCAAGCCCGTCAAGGCTGATCTGGACTTCATCAACAAGTTTTGACAGACGCATAACATCCTTTTCCTGAATGAGATATCCATTTGTAAGCAGAACAATTCTGTAGGGATATCTTCTTGCATATTTAAGAAAGCTGAAAATTTCCGGATGCAGAAGTGGTTCTCCCCCTGAAATTATCAGCTTGAGTCCACCAATTCTGTAAAAACTATCAACAGTCTTTTTGAATGTATTGAAATTCATGAACTGATTTTTCTGAGATACATAGCAATGCTCACAGCAGAGGTTGCATCTGTTTGTAACTGTTAAAAGCAAATATCTGAGTGATGGCTCATTCTGCTCGAAGAAATCATTAACCTTTCTGTCAGAATTTATCTCGACAATGTTTTCTGAAAGCAAGAATTCGAGAATTTCATTATCAATATCCTTCAGGCTTCCATCACAGCTCAATAAAAAATTAAAGGCTTCATCATCGAGCTCAAAAAGCTCATCCTTTTTTGCATGGTATGCAATGTAGTTATCTCCGAACTTCCTGAGCAATACTCTGTCTGCAAGCCTCAGATACTGCAATTTCAACCTCCTCAGGACTGAGCTTTCCATTCTCAATGAAGTAAACCAGAACCCTGTATGCTGCACATTCAAGATCGTCTCCGGGTTTGTAGAAATCGCATGCCGAGCATATCAGTATTCTGTACCTGTTCATGGTATCAGCATGAGACATTGCACTTGCAAATTCCGATCTTTCTTCTCCCAACTTTTTTCACCTTCATCCTGCTCACCTTTCCATACTTATAGCTTCAAATATATAAAATTTCTTTATTAATGAACGTTAATACCGTGTTATTTGGTAAGAAAAAACTGCAATTTTTTTAATACTCAGATGACAAGTCCGGTGTCAAAGAGTGATGAGATATCTATTTCAAAACCTGTAACCGGCATGGTTATCTCAAATCTCTCAAGCACCTCAGGGTTTATTTCTCCAAATCCTCCAACCTTCACCCCATCAACAGCAATGTCAGCACCTCTGCCTTTAATAAAGATGCCGTCATCGGACCTTTCTGCTTTCCACTCCAAATCAAGCTCGTGCATCACAGCCTGAACAAAGCTTCTTATCTCAGAGAAGTTTGCTCTTGCATGTGTTATGCATGCTCCAAGCCTGAGTCTGTTTTTTGTGTTAACAATGACATCTCCAACCTCAAATATCATCTGAGGCATTGCCTCATGCTTGTTGTATTTCAACAACTCAATAAGTTTTGGCAGAATGTCAGTCCTGATTATTGTGTGCTCTTCAGTAAGAGGGTGCATTAGAGGGGTAAAATCCTCCCACTCTCTTCCATCCCTGTTCATGTTGCTATACATCACTCTTTCATTTGTAAGAGTAAACGTGATCACCTCTGTAAATCCAAGTCCAAGCATTATCTCCCTCACAACATCCCTCCAGTAGTTCCACTCATGCTCCCTGCCTACTCCCGGAGTTGGCGGGTATCTGGGAAGGATTCTGTCATATCCAAATCCAATTGCTATGTCCTCTATAACATCCCAGGGATGCATAATATCGGCCCTGTAAGGTGGAACAAGAACCTCTATTTCATCTCCTCTGAATTCAAATCCATACCTCATCCTCCCAAGAGCCAGTTTTATTTCGTTATCATCCAGTTTTAAGCCAAGAAGCGATTCTATATCCTTTTTATTGATTTCAAGCCTTTCTGGAGACATGTCAGGAGTTACTTCAGTTCTGTCTATGTAGATGATCTCGACACTCTCTATTATTCCACCTCTGTCAGAAAACATGGCTGTGAGAATCTTTAATGCCCTGTCAACGTTTTCATCAAATCCTGTAACATCTATGAACAGGTCAGATGTTCCTTCTTTTACCCTCGTTTTCTCTGCATTGATCACAGGAGGGAAGGATACAGCCTCATCTCTGGCATCAATTATCATTGGATATTCCCCGTATCCTTCCAGGATAAAGCTGTATTCTCTTCCTTTCGGATGTTTCTCAAGAATCTCCTTAACACTCATCTCTTCTTTAAAATCAAGGGGAATAAACGAGAAATCACCTTTAACTGCAGTGTATTTTAAAGGGAAATGGACCCTGCTCAGATCGTGGATCCCGATTGCCATCTTCCTCCTGTTTCTTCCAATTGTCCAGTGAAGGTCTTCCTGAATCTGTATAATTGATCTGAGTATGTCATCATCAACATTTACATGCCTTACAACACATCCAACAATTCTTGGTCTAACCCTCTGGACCTTATCATCCGCATATATCTTCCAGTTTCCTGGTTTCACAGAATAATCCTGGAATCCAAATTCAATATCCAAAAACCCCCTTAATGCACGGGAAACGCCCTCTACGCTATATAGATCGGGTCTGTTTGGAAAAAACTCCACATCAATCCTGTCATCAAACACCCTCTCAATGTCACATCCGAGCATTGGAAGCCTTTCCAGAATTTTTTTTCTATCTGCTCTAACCATTCTTTCCAGTTCATCCCAGTAAAGTGTAACAACCGGCATTATTTTGATGAGAAAATGATCAGAATATAAAGGTTACAGCATTTAAAAAATTATTGTGTCTTGCCCCTACCCGTCTCACAACCCGGCATCCAACTCTCAAACCGATATTGAATCCCATACTCAATTCTCTCAGATTATTTCACCATCTGAGCTGTATTGCAGAAAAGAACAGGGAAAAGATAATAGCTTGTTCAGATTTAATTCCTGAAATTATACTATTTTCCGTGAAATTCAAAATACACACCATAAATCCTCAGAAAAAGAATTTCAGCCATGCAAAGCTCTAATTCTTAAAATAGAGTGCGATCAATTGCCTTCAAATTGATTTCACCGTAAAAAATATAAC
>JALURI010000017.1 GCA_027016965.1 Geoglobus sp. | reverse complement strand
TTGTACATGTCTGCAAGTTTGAAGGCAATTGCCTGATGCTCGATCAAAGGTTTTCCGAAGGATTTTCTTTCTCTGGCGTACTGGAGGGCTCTTTCGTATGCTCCAATAGCCATTCCCAAATGAATGGCTCCAACCATGATTCTGCTTTCGTTGAAGAATCTCATGAGTTGATAAAATCCCCTATTCTCCTCCCCAACCAGATTCTCATGTGGAACAAAAATGTCCTTCAGCGAGATTTCTGAAGTATCATGACATGCCAACCCCATCTTCCCGATGGGCTTTGCATCGTATCCTTTCCATGAAGTTTCAACAACAAATGCCGATATCCCTCTGTAATCTTTTCCTGAAGTTCTGGCAAGCAGGATTATCCAGTCTGAGATGCTTCCATTTGTTATGAATGTCTTGGTACCGTTTATCAGCCATCCATTCTCGGTTCTTTCTGCTTTCGTCCTTATTGCTCCCGCGTCACTTCCAGCATCCGGCTCTGTTATGGCTATTGCTGAGGTTGTTTCTCCCTTCGGCACTCTCGCCATGTATCTCCCTTTCTGCTCCTCATCACCAAAGTATTTCAGCATCGGGCAACCAAGCGTTGATGAGGCTATTGCACTTCCAATACTGCTGTCAGCCCTTGCAAGCTCAATGCAAACCAAAACAGAAGATAGATAATCCATACCCTGTCCGCCATACTCCTCAGGCAAATCTATGCCAATAAATCCAAGCTTTGCTGCCTTTCTTAATATTTCAAAAGGATACTCTGCCCTCTCATCATATTCTCTGCCATAAGGCATTATCTCTCTTTCAGCAAACTCCTTTACAGCCTCCTGAATCATTCTGTGTTCTTCGCTAAGACCGAATTCCATCATCTTCCCCTCCACTCAGGGCTTCTCTTCTCAAGAAAAGCTTTCATGCCCTCTCTGAAATCCTCTGTGGCTGACAGCATGATTAATTCTGAAACAGCATTATCCAGAGAATTTCTCAATACTTTGAAAACAGTGTTCTTCGCCTTCTTCACCGCTTTTACAGACAGGGGAGCGAGTTCAGATATTTTTTCAGCAATCTCAACTCCAGCTATTTCAAGCTGATCCTCATCAACAGCAAGATCAACAAACCCGATTCTAAAAGCCTCATCTACATCAAACTCTTCTCCTGTCAAGCAGTATCTCAAAATCCCTTTGCTCATGAAAAATCCTAGAGTTGATGCCATTGGAGGGAAAGCACCTATCAACCCTTCAGGCAGTGAAAATCTTGAATTTTTGCCTGCAATAACAACATCCATCAACAGATTCAGCTCCATTCCACCTCCAAAAGCGATTCCATTTATCAGAGATATTGTAGCTTTTTCATATTCCACTAGCCTCAGAATGAGCGGTGATGCAACCCTTTCAAAGAACTCCTTGCCATCTGATATCCCCCTCCATGAACTCATAATCGCAATATCGTCTCCAGCAGAGAATGCCCTGCCTTCTCCTGTAATTAGAACAGCCTTTACATCCTTATCGTTTTCTGCGATATCCATCGCCGTAGTTATGTTCAGCCAGAGATCTTCGTTTAAGGCATTGAGCTTTTCCGGTCTTCTAAGCCTTATAAAGGCATAGCTATCCCTCTTCTCGTACTCAACACTTCCCAGCTGCATTTTTTCATGAGCATATTTGAAGAAACCCTCTCCTGTTTTTTTGCCAAGTTTGTTCTCTTTTACCATTTCATCAAGCATCGGATCTGCTTTGATTTCTGATTTTTCAAGGGATTTATAAATTAAATCAAGCCCATAAATATCTGCAAGCTCAAGCACCCCTTTTCTGTATCCCATCCCAAGCCTCATTGCCTTTTCAATGTCTTTCTTTTTGGCAACATCGTTTCTAAGAATCCAGCATGCCTCATTTACGGCAGGAGAAATTATGAATACTGGATTTACATCATAAGCAAGCTTTTTCGGTATATGTGCTCTTCCGTACATGCTTGAGTATCTGTAAAATCCCTCTCCAGCCTTCATTCCCGTTTTACCTTCTAAAACCATTCTTTCAAGAATTTCAGGAATCTCGATCTCCATTCCCCTTGCGATCATCTCCCTCATTACATTGTAAAGTACATCAACACCGCTGAAGTCTGCAACCTCAAAAATACCCATTGGCATTCCAAGCCTGTATTTCGCACATGCATCAATCTGCTCAACACTATAGCCCTTTTCGAGGAGTTTGAAAGCCTGCGAAAAAACCCTCAAATTGATTCTATTTACCAGAAATCCCGGCACGTCTCTCACCACTATGTAATTCATTCCTATGGACTTGGCAAATGACATAGTCTCATCGACAGTCTGCCGTGATGTTTCATCTGCTCTTACAATTTCTACAAGCTTTATCAGAGTCGGGGGATTAAAGAAATGCAGACCAATGACCCTATCAGCTCTTTTTGTTATCATTGCAATCTCCTTTATCGGTATTGTTGATGTATTGGTTGCAAGGATAACATCATCTCTGCAGTTCCCATCAAGAATCCTGAAAACATCTCTCTTAACATCTGTTTTTTCGATTACAGCCTCAATTACAAAGTCTGCCTTTTTTGCAGCTGAAGCAAGATCGGTTTCAGTTTTTATCCTGCCAAGAACATCATCTTTTCTGATTTTCAGCTTTTTTTCAAGCTTTTCAAGGCTCCATGATATCCTTTCCAGGGCTTTTTCAAGAATTTCTTTGTTAATATCCACCAGTATAACACTGTAGCCATTAATCCCACAGACCTCTGCAATTCCATGACCCATTGTGCCTGCACCAACAACTACAACTGTCTTTATTTCAGGTGCCATAAAAAAAGTTGAAATAGTAGTATTTAACCTCACTGGACGTTAACTGAATGTCTGTGACTTTGAAGATTTTTCAAACTCCTGTCTGCTGCAATATAAATCAGGATAAGTGTAACAAACATGAGAATGATTCCAGCCGCTGCAAAGACTACGGATGCGACAATACTGATAAGATAGAAAATACCGGCTGTGCTGAAGCCCTGATCAACGTCTTCGACTTTTGGGAGTCTCAAAAGCATTATTCCGAATAGTATGGCTCCAATAATGGCAATCAATCCTCCAACACCCATAAAGAGTACCATCCCAACTGCCATGGCACCTATCGCAGGAAAATCCATCCCAGGCTGGTAGTGGGGAGGAGGTGCAGCAGATAATATCGGGATTATTGAAAGGAGTGAAAGCAAAATCAGTGCAATACCTGCCAGTTGGAGTAGCATTCCTGTTCTTCCGATTCCAAGATCATCATTTATCTCTTTCAATCTGCCTGTTGCCTGGAACCAGAAAACAAAAGCCAGTATCCCAAGCACAAGTGCTATCAAAAGAGGAATCAGGATGATCCCGAATACCATAAAAAACACACTCATGTCTCCTGGGTTAAATCCTGCTCCCACACTCAGGAATGCAAAGACTATTCCTGCAATTGCAAGCAGATCGCCTGCTATAGCGAGAATTGCTCCTTTTTTAAGTTTTTCAAGTCCATCTACCAGGCTCATGATAGTACATCGCTTTATTCAGATTTAAATTTTTCCAGAAAAATAAAAGTATCAGGCACTGTCAAGTCTCTCAACAACTGCACGGGCAAATTCTCTCGTTCCTACAAGCTTTCCACCCATGTGTCTATGGAGATCGTAGGTAACAATTCTGTCCTCGACTGTCAGCTCTATTGCTCTCTTTATCATCTCTCCAGCTTTCCTCCAGCCAAGATACTCGAACATCAGCACACCTGTGAGGATCTCCGCCGTCGGATTTACTTTGTTCTGTCCTGCGTATTTCGGAGCTGACCCGTGGACTGGCTCAAAGACTCCAATTCCATCACCTATGTTGCTCCCCGGCGCAACACCAAGTCCCCCAACAAGGGCTGCTGCGGCATCACTCATGTAGTCTCCATTAAGATTAGGCATTGCAAGCACATCATATTCAGCTGTTCTTGTTAAGATCTGCTGGAACATGTTGTCTGCGATTCTGTCCTTTATCACGATCTTACCAGCAGGTATCTTACCACCATAGTTGTCCCAGAGCTCATCCTCGGTTACTGCAACATTCCCAAACTCTTCCCTCGCAAGCTCATAACCCCAGTCCCTGAAAGCCCCTTCAGTATATTTCATGATGTTGCCCTTATGCACGAGAGTCACACTTTCTCTTTCATTGTCTATTGCATACTGTATTGCCAGTCTGACGAGCCTTTTTGTTGCAAACTCGCTTATTGGCTTTATCCCAATGCCAGAATCCTCTCTTATTGTTACTCCAAACTGATCTGCAAGGAATCTTATGAGCTTCCTCGCCTCGGGACTTCCTCTCTGCCATTCTATGCCTGCATAAACGTCTTCCGTGTTTTCTCTGAATATAACCAGATCCACTACCTCAGGATTCTTAAGTGGACTCGGAAATCCTTTTATATAGTAAACCGGTCTTACATTGGCGTAAAGATCCAGAACCTGTCTTATCGTGACATTCAGACTTCTATAACCTCCACCAACAGGAGTTGTCAGCGGTCCCTTCAAAGCCACTCTGAATTCCCTTATTGCATTGAGTGTATCTTCAGGCAGATGTGTGCCGTACATCCTGAAAGCATCCTCTCCTGCATATGTCCTGAACCAGATGATTTCCTTTCCTATCCTCTCTGCAGCAGCATTAAGGACCATCATTGCTGCAGGAACCACGTCCTTCCCAATTCCATCTCCCTCAAAGTAAGGGATAACCGGATTATCTGGAACAACAAGTTTCCCTTTCTCATAGCCAATTTTTTCTCCCTCTTCTGGTGGGTTAATTTTTTCAAAATTCATGGGCTCAGTTTGAAGACTGGTAATAAATGCTTGTCGAATTGCTGCCTGAATCTGTTATTCAATCACCGAAAATAACTTTGGTAAAAATATTATGGCACCGTTCATGCAATGGATAGTTCCCTCTGAGACCTTGGGCTATTATCACCCTGTGTACGGTCATTGATTCGATCGATATTCATATTTCATGTACCAACAGTCATCAGCAAAAATGAAAAGCAAAACCATTGAAGCTGTGAAGTGAGCAAAACCTTTCAAACCCCGACATCTTTTAATAAAACTCACTGCAAAATTTCTTCCAATGGACGAGAACATTGTGGCAGCAATAAACAAATGTATTCAGTGCGGTACATGCATTGGAAGCTGTTTTTCAGGAAGAGTCACAGCCCTGAATACAAGAAAGATTCTGCTGGAATTCGTTGCAAAGGGAGTTCCGATCGAGAACCATGATGCACTATGGTTCTGTGTTACATGCTATGCATGCCAAGAAAGATGTCCCAGAGGAATACCTATAACTGAGATAATCCTGGAGGCAAGAAATGGGCTTGCAAGAAGAAAAGGGCTTCCTGGAAGGCTTAAAAATGCGTTCTCATATTTGGAAAAGCATACGGCACTTGTGCCGGGAAAGGACAGGAATCTGGAAATGAGGAAAGAACTCGATCTTCCCGTTTATCACTCTCAGTTTGATGAGAATGCAAGAATGGAGGTTTCAGAGATTGTGAAAAAGTATCTTAAAGAGGTGATCGGGTGAAATTTTTCCCCGGATGCATGATCCACAACAGATATCCCGGCATAGAGAAATCACTCTATTTTGCTTTTGAAAATCTTGGAATTGAAATATCTCCGCTTAACGGCTCATCATGCTGTCCCGCTCCATCAATAACAAGGTCGGTAAGTTACGATCTCTGGCTTGAAGTTGGAAAAAGAAACATTGAGCTTGCAAAAAATGATACCATTATGACAGCATGCAATGGCTGCTTCACAACTTTGTTTGAAGTTGCAGAAAAGAGTGAAATTGGTGATGTGAGACATATTGCAGAGTTTCTTTACTTCGATGTTGGAATTGAAAGGATAAAGAGGAGCATAACAAAAAGACTTCCACTTAAACTTGCGGTTCACTACGGATGCCACTTTTTCAGACCTGGAGAGTACAAGAAATTTACCTCTCCGGAAAGACCAAAAATTCTGGACGAGCTTGTGGAGGCCATTGGCAGCCAGAGTGTTGATTACAGATACAAGATGATGTGCTGCGGTGGCGGTGGTGGTGTAAGAGCGGGAGCAACAGAGGTATCTCAGGAACTGCTTGAAATCAAGCTGGATGCTATGATCAATGAGGAGATTGATGCGATAGTTGTTGTATGTCCCCTGTGTCTGAATCAATTTGACAACGGACAGAAAGAGCTTGAAAAATCACGAAACAGAAGCTACGGGATTCCGACTGTTCATTATATCCAGCTTCTTGCAGTTGCAATGGGAATGGAACCTGAAATGACAGGAATACAGTGGCATTCCATTTCAAGCACAGATCTGATTGAAAAACTTGTAAAGGGAGAGATAGCAGAGGAATAAATCACTTTTCTACATCCGCCATGTAAATTGTTGCTGTTTTTGGTGCCTTTCCTTTCAGCACGTAGTGATAGTGGTGGTATGTCATCACCTCAGCTTCACTCAGAATTTCAGCATCAACAACTTCACCTACAAAAAGGGTGTGTGTGGAAAGTTCCATCTGATGTTTAACTTCTACCTCTACATAAGCCACTGCATGCTCTCTCACAACTGGAGCGCCTGTTTTACCTGTGAAAAAATCAATACCCGTAAATTTATCGTAATTCCGTCCGCTTCGAAATCCAAATCTCCCAATAAATTCCATGGGTGTGTTTTTCTCCAGAACAGAAACCGAAAAAACCTTGGACTCTTTTACAAATTCATTGGTCAGATTTTCCCTGTTCAGACA
>JALURI010000016.1 GCA_027016965.1 Geoglobus sp. | reverse complement strand
TCCCTGTCCTCATCAAATCTCACTTCATACGGAGTTACTGCAAACTCCCCGAAGAACACTGTCCTCAGTCCTGTCCGTCCGCAACCCGCCATCAAAACAACAAATGCCAGCATTGTGAAACGGCTGAATTTCACTGACTCACCCCATAATATGGTATATAAACCAGCCAGCTTCCCGTGTTACCGCCCAGCCCTGGGTGAGCACCAAATATTGTGGCAGCAATGCCTATCAGGTCACCACTTTCCATTCTCCTTATTATAGCTGATACTCCGGAAAAATCCAGGCTCAGGTATGGTGCGGCATACCACCTGCCGCCTATCCTGTGTGCAACCATAAGGTTACCGTACCTTGTGTCATAATACGTAAGAACAGGATTTTCATCACTATCCAGGGCAATGGAATACCCACCTTCAGACTGGGTTCCCACAGTCACAAAATCGGACCTCCACCATCTTCCCGGTTCAAATACCGAAAGCTCTCCGATTTTCCTGGTCACATTTTCGTAAAGAGCATAAAGGCGTCCCTGTGAGTCAGATACCGCCCTTATGAACCTTCCACGGTGATCCTTTATTCCCACCTGGGTATTTATGTAATCAACAGTGTAAACATCAAAACGGGAATAACCGGAAAGGATTTCTATTCCCTTACCGTTTGAGTAGAAATCCCAGACTGATGAATCAAGGGGCTCTCCATTTCTGTAAACAGTTGTCCTGTTTTTATCCTCAAGAGCCCTGCCCCTCAAAAATCCGACGTAACGGACATTTGAATTGTTGTCAGTAATCTCCTGAACTATCAGCTCTTCGCCTGTGATCCTTGTCCAGTCAAGGGCTTCATACTTCCAGTTGTCTGATTCTGATGACCTCGGTCTGAAAGCATGTTCGGCTCTCTGAGCTGATGGATTATAATAAAAGACATGCAGAATCTCTTCACCGTTCTCATAGGTCAGCACAATATCCAGACTGACCGGAAGGCCGGGAGCAAGCCTGTCCTCCACGTCCCTTATGGTCCTGACATTGTTCATGCTCGCACTTGCCACGTTGGCTCTTACTGTCTCCGGTCCATACGAGATGCCGAATGATCCGTCAAGTTCCATATATTTCACGGAATAAAATACAACCCCATTTTCAGGCTCACCTTCTATAAAGACGACTCCGATTCTCATATCACTCAGCATAACCGCTGATATGCCATAACCCACATCCATAAAGGGTTGTCCGAATTCCCAGGCAGATCTTACATATTTGGATGACCAGGTCTGAAATGGACCTTTTGTTGCCACTTTAATAGCAGTGGTGACAGAATCAGTAGCGGTAGTCTCTTCCCTGTAAATAATGATGGCCAGATCCTGAATTTCATTATAGAGCACCTGGGTAAACATTCCCTCTTTCTGAGTAATTCCATCTCCTGCATCTGCAACTTCTACAAGCCACTCTCCAGAAGACATGAGTTCCGCATACTTAAGTTTTCCGACTATTGTGCCGCCGCTTTTTTCCATATACGAAAATCTGGGCACACCTGATGAATCTATGAGCATGTCCAGGTAATATCCAACATCTGCCGTGTTATCCACAATTCTTGAAGATGGTGGTGTTTCAATAAATGATAGAAGTCCTGTCTTTCCGCAACCTGCCAGCAACAGGAAAAAAGTACATGCCAGTTTAATTATGTGTAATGCTCTAAAACGCATTATTTCTTTATTTTATATGATGTGCCTCTCCTTTTCACCTTTTTTATGTATGCCATGCTCACTTTTTATCTATCCATGGCATCCACAAGCATAAAAAAAGGGGGTGCCCACCCGGACACCCCCTTTTGAACTCACACACACATACAACTCAGGCGCTCTTTCTCCTCAGGAACACATATGCACCGGTTATCATGAGGATTATCAGAGCAAGCGTGGTGTCGGCAGAGCTGCTCTTCCTGGCCGCCGCACACCCAAAGGCGCTCTCGGTTCCTCTCTCTACCACAAATCTGTGGGCAATTTCTGTCTCATTGCCCACATCATCAACAGCCTTCACACGGAGTACGTG
>JALURI010000015.1 GCA_027016965.1 Geoglobus sp. | reverse complement strand
ATCCTTCGTGATTTCAAAACGCTTTCAAGCCTATCAACAAGAATTTTTTCCACCTCATAGTCATTTTTTTCAAAATCCTTGGTGAATATTGCCCCCACCACAGGATGTATTTTTATTCTGTGCTCAACCACCTCTCTTGGAGTGAGAAATCCAAGAACCTCGATCTGATCTCCATCAACCCCAATCTCCTCTTCAGCCTCTCTCAGTGCTGTTTCTAAGGGATTTTCATCCTCATCCCTCATCCCTCCTGGAAAGGCAATGTGCCCGGCACTTCTGCTGAGATTCTTCTTTCTCTTTATCATCACAATTTCCGGAATGTCTGTAACAACGATTGGTACAAGAATCGCAGCAGTTCTTTCATTCCTTATGTACTCCAGCTTTGAATCCAGAACTCTGACAATTTTTTCCTGCCATCTCACGCTATCCACCATATTCAATCATGATATTATAAACTTTCCGAAATCTGAAAGGGAACAGGTGTAAAGCAAAGTAAACCAAGAACGAATGTTATGACGCCTGCAATTTTATGACTCAGGGGCAGAGGTCTGTCATCCGCAGGCTTTGGATGCCTTTGCATGGAAAAGAAAAGAGTTACAAGACCCCAGAAAAACCAGACGCCAGCCTCTCTGTAGGTTATCCCTATCCCTATCAGCAACAGAGGAAACACCTTAGAAATTACATCAGCTCTTTCTCCAACCATCGCCCTCATCACATGTCCGCCATCAAGCTGACCCACCGGAATTAGGTTCAGGGCAGTTACGAACATGCCCACCCAGCCTGCAAATGCAACAGGATGGATGTAAAATCCATCAAAACCTGCCAATCTTGCAACAATTTCAAAAAGGACTGGTTCTCCAAGTATTATCCCTCCCCCAGCCACCTGAGGTTGAGGTACTGGTAGCGTCAGACCATAGTATGCCACGAGTACCGATGCAGCAAGCCCTGCAATGGGACCAGAGACTCCTATCTCCAGAAGAGCCTTTCTGTTCTCTATAACTCCCCTCTGCTTTATGATTGCCCCGAGAGTTCCAATGATGGTTGGAAACGGGATAAAATAGGGCAGAGATGCTTTCATTCCCCACCTTTTTGAGGCAAGGAAGTGTCCCATCTCATGGCTTCCAAGCACAAATATCACAGCCACCGCAAATTCAAGCCCCTGAATCAGATTGAATTTTCCATAAAACATGCTTCCTGTGAATGCAACACTGATGAATGTGGCTGTAAAAAGAAGAGCATTGACCCAGTACCTCTCCTTCCTTCTTTTTACCTCAAGAACGAATTCTCCATGCTTTGTATAGAATGACACATCATAATCTGCCGAGAGCTTCTGAATGAAAAGGTGAAGATCTTCGTCTGTCAGATTTACAAGAGGGATCACATAATACCTCACGAAATCCCTCCCTTCTTCTGTATGGTAAACTCTGAAAAATTTTGATATCTGATGTTCATCTATCAATCTCAATCCACCCCTCTTTCCCCGAGATTATTCTGAGCGAGTCTCCATTTTCAATCACCTCAAGCACATCAATTTCAGGTCTGTCTACAAGAGGAATGCCGGATATGATTGCCCCCACAGCAACGATTGCCTCGCTTTCAAGCATGATGATTCCTGCAGGAGCAGTACCTTTCTTTTTCATTTGAAGTAGAACATAGGTTCCAACAGTCGATCCCCTGCCTTCCGGAAACACAAAAATCTTTCCTGAAATTCTCTCACCGAATATATCGCTACTCCTGTCAACAACCTCACCAGTTTCAGGATCAACATCACCGAGAAATGAAACCGGATTCCTCGAAACCACTGCGATTCCATCAGCAATCCCACCTGAAATTGGACGTGCCTTGATTTTCATTCAACCGCCCTCCTTACACATTCTTTAATGTCTCCAAACACCACATTAACTCCTCTCAGCTTTGGCAGGTATTCAAAAGCCTTTCCACTGTTGACCATGACGCACTCAAACCTCTCAGTGGCTGGGGATACAACCATGCACGTGTCTGCAAAAACCTTTGCTCCGAATTTTTCTATTTTCTCAACAATTTCCGGATTTTCTTCCAGAATCTTTCTCGATGTGAAAATCCACATCTCTTTCTTTACTTTTCCAGAGTTTTTCAGGAGTTTTAAAATTTCACGAAGCTCGTTTAAAGATGCATGGGGGCATCCAATTGCAATGAGGTCAGGATGGCAGTCTGATCTTGCATCTGAAGCTTCAATTTTTATTCTCTCATCAGGGATTTCGAAATCCTTCCACTCTGGAGTTATTCCATGAGCGTGGAACATTCCTGTTCCACCGCTTGCAGCAAGTGCAGCACCAAAGAGCTTCAATTCCTCATTTGAAATATTTTTTTCGAACTCAACAATGGGTATTGCTGAACCTGTAATTTTCCCAAGTTCATATCCGGCTATTGCAGGACTGATCTTCTTGTCTATCAGAACCAGAACTTCAGGAGCTCTGTTTTCTTTGATATGGAGTCCATAAAATGGTGTTTTTCCAATTATTGCCGAAGCTAATGCAGATATTCCACTTTCCCTGTTTGTTCTTGCCCCAATAACGGAATTGGCATAAACAACAGCTGAGCTTTCAGCCCAGGCAAGATGATCGCCAAAAGACGGGGAATCGAGGTAATAGGGTGTGCATGTTAAACTTACCTCAACACCGAGCCTTTCAAGAGCTCTTATTATCCTCACCTGCTTCTCGTAAAAATTCTGATCTATGCCCATCTCTCTCCATCTCTTAACATCCATTCCAGCAGGATTCATGAAACTCCTCACTTTCACTTTTGCATCGAGACTTTCAAGCCACTCAAGTCCTGCATTGCCTATGTTTTTGTAAGAAATTCCAGAAATCTGAGCTGATTCTATTCTTACAAGTCTTTCAGCTCCGTAGATTTTCCCAATGGCAACAAGAATTTCCATGCATTTTCTAACAGTTTCGTTGTCACTCTCAAGAAGTTTCTCTTCATCTGGAGTCAATTCCATTGAACCCATTCCAAGCCCAAAAGTTAAATCATTTTCTTTTGATTTCAGTCTTGATCACAGCCCCATTCCAACGCGGAACAGTTTTATTCACATCTTCTAATCTTCCAGATGTGAAACCACCTGAAGATCGAGACATGGAGCTCAGAGAACACATAGCAGAGCTGAGAGACAGAGTGGTAAAGGCTGTAATTCCATTTTTCATTGTTCTTGGACTGTTTTTTTACAGATCGGACCACATTATAACCTACCTGTGGAGAAATCTTTTTGGTGAGAAGGAGATGGTCGTATATTCCCCTCCAGAGTACATCATTACAAGAATTCTGATTTCTGCATTCATGGCATTTATCATAACCTATCCCTGGATTATCTACCAGATCTATATTTTCATGAAGCCGGGACTTTACGAACACGAACGAAGATTTTTGAAGCTTGTTTTTCCATTTTCATACATTTCATTCATTGTTGGTGCAATGCTTTCCTATTTTCTCATACTTCCAGTTCTCTATTCCACATTTGTTATTGAGTATTTTGGAGCTGAACCATATCTTTCTGTGAGAGAGTCTCTCAGAAATTCAATAAAGCTAACTCTTTCAATCGGACTTGCCTTCCAGATTCCCACAGCCACCCTTGTTTCGGTAAAACTGAGGCTCGCGTCATCAAAGTGGCTGAAAGAAAAAAGACTGCTGATATACATAGCAGTTTTTATCCTCGCAACAAACATAACATTTGACATCACCGGTTTGAGTCAGATGATAATTCTGACCGCAGTTGTGGTAATGTATGAGTTAAGTATTTTAATTGCCAAGATTTTTGAGGGTGGAGAAAAATGAAGATCGTTATCGCCGGGGCAGGTGAGGTTGGTTACAGCATCGCCCAGGAATTGGCTGACAACTACGATGTGACGGTTATAGAGCTAAACGAGGAGAAAGCCAGTGAAGTAAACAGACTTAATGTAGATGTCGTAAAGGGAAATGCAGCCAGTGTCAAAACCCTTAAAAAAGCTGGTGTTGAAAATGCACACCTTTTTATTTCAGTTACAGGAAACGATGAGGTCAACCTTCTTTCGGCTCTTGCAGCCAAGAAAATCGGTGTAAAGACTGTGATCGTGAGAGTTGCTAATCCTGACTACGCCGACAGACCTGTTATAAGGGACCATCCTGTTGGATACGATGTTCTGGTCTGCCCTGAACTTGTTCTTGCATCGGAATTTGCAAAACTTGTAACTCTTCCAGGTTCAATTGAGTTTGCAGAGCTTGAAGATCTTCTTCTTGTGGAGCTTTCAGTTGACAGTAAATCTGCTGTTGCTGGTAAAAGGATTTCCGAGATAAATTTTCCCAAGAACGTGATAGTTGCTGCAATACACAGGGGAGATGACATCATTCTCCCTGGAGGGAACGAAATTCTGAGCCCTGGAGATAAGATTGCTGTTCTGGGTAAAAGCGACGAGATTCACCTTGTGAGAGGTGCCATAGGTGAGCACATAGCAAAGAGTGTTGTCATAGTCGGAGCAGGAACTGTCGGGATCTACACAGCCAAACTTCTTGAAAAGGCAAATCTCAACATCAAACTCATAGAAAGAGATATGAAAATTGCAGAAGAAGCATCCAGGGAACTGAGAAGGACAAAGATAATTGCAGGAGATGGTACTGACCTGAATCTGATGATGGAGGAGGAGACTGAAAAGGCAGATGTCATAATCGCATGCACCGACAGTGATGAGAAGAATCTTCTGATCGGTCTCTTGGGAAAGTCCCTTGGGGTGAGGAAAGCTTTTGTTAGAGTCGATAAAAAGGATTACATACCCCTTTTCGAGAAAGTCGGGATAGATGCTGTTCTCTCCCCAAGAAAATCCACCTATCTGGAAGTCATGAAAATACTGAGACTCATGAAGATCAAGGAGGTGGGAGAGATAAAAGAAGGAGTGATTGTACTTGAAATTGAATCCGAGACAGATAACAAGAAAATTTCAGAACTGAAGCTTCCAAGAAACACGATTGTTGCTGCAGTTAAAAGAGATGGAGAAATAGAGGTTGCCAAAGGTGATACTGTCATAAAGAAATCAGATATGCTCTACATACTCACAAAATGGGAAAATGTTGAGGAAGTGCAAAAAAGGCTGAGAGGATGAATACAAGACTCGTTGTTAACTACTTGTCACAGATAATTCTTTACTTTTCCCTTGTTTTTATACTCCCCATCGGAACAGCTTTTTACTATCGTGAAGATATCACCCCTTTTCTTATTCCCATGGCTGTATCCGCCATAACAGGCAGTGCCCTGTATTTTATCATTAAACCTCACAGTCATACTGCAAAATACAAGGAAGGTTACGCCATTGTTGGTATAGGATGGCTCCTCATTGCTTCCATAGGCTCACTGCCCTATATATACTACTCAATCAATCCAGTTGATGCCTTTTTTGAAACAATGTCAGGATTTACAACCACAGGTGCCACCATTTTTGATGAAGTCGAACTGCTTCCAAAATCCTTACTGCTCTGGAGAAGCCTTACTCAGTGGCTTGGTGGAATGGGAATTGTGGTGCTTTTTGTTGCTGTTTTTCCTGCTCTTTCCAGAAAGGGAGAAACACTTCTTCAGGCGGAAGTTCCAGGATTGAAAATTGAAAAGATAAAGCCAAGACTGCGGGATACTGCTCTTCACCTCTACGTAACCTACATGTTTCTGACAGTACTTGAAATATCAATTCTTAGAATGCTGGGGTTACCTCTGTACGATGCCATAAACCATACATTCACAACCCTCTCAACAGGTGGATTCTCCACCCACACTGAGAGTATAGCCTATTTCAACAACCCTGCAATTGAGTTAACCATTTTTGTTTTCATGATACTTGGTGGAACAAACTTCGCCCTGCTGTATCTACTTCTGAAGGGCAACAAGAAGATTATGAAAGACACGGAATTCAGGTTCTACCTGACACTTCTGATTCTGGCTGGGACGATACTCAGCATTCTCAATGCAGAGAGATATGGACTAACCGACTCTCTCAGATTTTCCTTTTTCCAGGCTACAAGCATAATGACCACCACAGGTTACACAACCGCAGATTTTGATACATGGAGCGACTCTGCAAGATTGCTCATAGTGATGCTGATGTTTATAGGTGGCTCAACAGGTTCAACGGGAGGTGGAATAAAGGTTGCGAGAATATATCTTCTCGCAATATACTCTCTATCCCAGATTCTCAAGAGCGCTGAACCAAGAACTGTCAGAATGATAAGATTGAACAACGAGATAGTTGAAAAGGAGATACTTCACAACATCACAGCCTTTTTTACACTTTACATACTTGTTTTTGTCTTTTCAACTTTTGCAGTTTCGCTGACCGGACTCGATATGATATCCTCTATATCCGCTGTTTCTGCATCGATAAACAATGTTGGTCCTGGACTTGGATCTGTTGGAGCTTCTGAAAGCTATTCATCTCTCAGCAGTGCTGCCAAGCTTATTCTCGCATTTGACATGTGGGTTGGAAGGCTTGAACTCTTTACAGTTCTCTCTCTCTTCATTCCCTCATTCTGGAGGGAAAAGTGGTGAACATAAATAAGCAATTATTAATTGTTAAAGAATATGAAAAAATTTGTAAAAAAGTTTTTATGTGAGTTTGAGAGCTTGGAAAACCTTTAAATAGTAAAAACAGCAATTATTACAAAGTTAAAGAAAATATCGGGTTATTACGAGGTGAAATAAAATGATATGCGAATGTGGAGAGAGAGTAATATTATCGGGGGACCTGTGTTTCTGCTATAACTGCGGATGGCTGATACACCCAAGCAGAAGAATATATCCAAGACAGTAAATTTTTTAGCTAATCACAATTTTCTGAACACCCGGTATTTTCAGAAAATCATCCACAAGCTTTCCCGGAATTTTTGTCTCGGTCACAACAGTTAGCTTGCTCTCAACACTGAGCTCAGGATCTTCAGCAAGGAGATACCTTATTGAGATACCCTCCCCTGCAAGAATGTTTGTTATTCCTGCCACTATCCCGGGCTTCTGACTGTCAGCATAAACCTCAAGGACACCAAATCCCAGAATTCTTGCCACCTCTGAGATGTTTGCAACTGGTTCGAGGGATGAAAACACCTTTTTGAGCTCCTCATCATTCTCTATGTTCTGAATTGCCATGACAACGACCTTCCTGTCAACCCCTACAGCTTCGGCAATTTTCGTTGGAACGAGCTCTATATCCCCACAGAAAGGTTTTCCATCTCTTATTGAAATTCCAAGTCTCAGAAACTCCTTGGCAACTGCAATCTGAGAGGGATACTTTTCAAACTTCTCACGAATTTTCTCCCACATGATCACACCAGGTATTCCTCAATCTCATAAACTCTTTTTCCGCAGTAAACGCAGACAGCTACAACCTGATTGTCTGTCTTTTCAATTCTAAATATTGGAGTTGCTGGCTCTTTTCCATCATTGGATATACAGCTCATGTTCGGACACTTCAACAGCTTTTCAACACTTTCAGGGATGCTTACTCTAAACTTCCTCCTTATTTCGAAGTTTTCTATGATGTTTATCGTTGCTTCAGGTGCTATAAGGGAGATTCTGTTGAGCTCCTCCTCACTTATGAACTTTCCTTCAACCTTCACTATATCTTTCCTTCCCATCTTCTTACTTTCAACGTTCATTGCCATGCTGACCTTCTCCTTACTCCCCCTCTTTATTCCGAGAATTTTGAGTACTTCAAGAGCCTTTCCTGAAGGAATGTGATCTATAACAGTACCATCCTTTATCTTGCCTATTGTTAAAACGTTCACACCATCACCTCGCTCAAAATTGCCATTCTGACAGGTACCCCATAAAATGCCTGCCTGAAATAAATGGCATTGGGCAAAGGGTCAACATTGTAAGCAATTTCATCAACCCTTGGAAGAGGATGCATGATCAGAGCGTCACTGTTTCTCATCATCTCTGCAGTTATCCTGTAACTTCCGGCAACCTTCATGTATTCATCCTCATCGGGAAACCTTTCTTTCTGTATTCTTGTAACATAGAGAACATCTGCATTCTCAACAGCATATTCCAGACTGCATTCTGCGAAATTTCCGTTCTCTCTCATCTCTTCCGGAAGCTTGAGTGCATCCGGAGAAATAAGGAAGATCTCAGCACTGAAATGAACCAATGCCTTTATCAGAGAATGAACTGTTCGTGAATATTTCAGATCCCCAACCAAGGCTATCTTCAGATTTTTGAGACCAACCTCTTTTTTTATGGTGTACAGATCCAGTAATGTTTGAGTTGGATGCTGTCCAGCCCCATCTCCCGCATTTATGATAGGCACTTCAGATACCATTGATGCGAATCTCGCTGAGCCCTCCCTGTAATGCCGTATAACGATGCTGTCAGCATACCCTGAAATAACCCTTACAGTATCTGCAAGGCTTTCCCCCTTTGCAACACTTGAAGCTTCAACGCTTCCAAGATTTATCACCTCACCTCCAAGTCTCTTCATGGCAGATTCAAAGCTCATCCTTGTCCTTGTCGAGGGCTCAAAGAAAAGATTTGCAAGAATCTTACCCTCAAGGATTCTCAAACTCTCCCTTCCCATTGCAGCCTCAAGAAAATCATCAGTCTTTTTCAGAATGTGCTCTATGTCATTCTTTGATAAATCATCAATGGAGATAAGATGCCTGAATCTGGACATCAATCTGCTATTGCGATATTAATATTTAAGGTCTTTGCAGATCTTGGATCGATTATTGACGTAATATTGTGATTTGTTGCCAGTAATGTATCGAATACTTTCACATTTCTTTTGTTTTTAAATCTCTCTCACATACATAAGAAATCTATCCTTTATTTTAATTCTGAAGCTGTTGGTTTCAGCTTCTTCTTTTAACAGTTCCAGTAATTTTATCTTAGATTTGCCCAATGAGCTCTCACTGAATTTTCTGACCACCTAACCTTAATACCAAAACAGGGAGAAAGTCTTGGCTGTTAATTGTAGTTGTATCGAGGTTCGTAGAGAGTACCATTTTTATCAAGCCATCTTTAATTATCCCATCTGCCGGTAATAAATCAGCTGAGGTATGTCCCGAAATTCAGTGTTGCGCATCAGACAGGCAGGTTATCAATCGTGACAGTTCATCTCCATATGGTACTCTCTGCAACCCTTTCCTGAAACTGCGTTCTCAAATGTTTAACGTCCTCTCTAACAGTAATTTCAAATGTTGATGGGTAAAACATTTGTAATTTGCCACACATTGAGATATCATTTTTCCTTTTGGTATTTGGTTACATTCAATCATTGATTCCTCTTTAATTCCTTAGCAACATTTCTAATCTAAGTTAAAAATTCATCGTGGTTCTCGAACAGATCTGGGTAGTCAGATGGTGCGTTAAAATATGGAGGTAATGTGACTACCGGATGTGTGCCATTGTCATCCACTTCTTTCATATTCCGGGCATCTCCAAATACTATCAGGTTTTTCTCCATACCCCTCATCACCTTGCTGACATTGATCCATGATTCCTCCAAAGATTTTAAACAATTTTAAGTAAATACCTGAAATTCTGTAGTCATATGTCGTGAATTTACACTGTCACCGAAAATTTACCGTGTTGTAATACCCAGTTTTATTTTTTGAGAGTTCTCAGAAGATTTATCACTCCATCCATTGTATATTCATCAGGAATAATGGCATTGATCCCATATTTTTTCAGCTTTTCCGCTGTTGGTGGACCTATAGCAATAACTTGCACACCTTCAAACCTTTTTCTGTGATCTGAAAGGTGGGATTCGCTCTCTAAGTTGGAAAAAAAGCCCTCCACGATCATCGATGAAGTGAAGACGACAGCATCAAATTTTCCTTCCATTACTTCTCCTACAATTTTCCTCTGTGCTTCACCCTTCAGAAGTTCTATGCTGTAAAGAATGTACTCCTCCAGATCGCAAACCTCAGAAAGATTGTAGAGTACTGGATCGCCTTTATCACTTCTCAGCAGATTCACTTTTCTCCCATTAAGAATCTCTCTAAATTCGGTGTAAAGTGTTTTTGAGTCATATTTTGATGGCATCATGACATTCCTTCCAGCCCTTTGGATAATTTCAGCGGTTTTGGGTCCAATTGCAATAACCTTGCCCCTCAGAAGATTTCTTTCCACAGATATTCTTGCAGAGGTCTGGCTTGTAATGACTGAATAATCTGCATCCCTCACATCAACATCCCTAACAGAAATGCGGATCATGGGGACATTCACAGCTTTGAAACCATATTTATCGAACTTTTTGACTGTCTCTTCAGAATAAATGAAAGGTCTGAATGTTACAACCCTCATCCCTTCACCAGACTGTAAATGAAATCTGCAATTCTGTCTTTCTCATCCCTCCTAAACCAGGGAAAGCCATCAACCCTTTCATCACACACAACAGCCAGAATTCTGCCGTGCTTGAAGTACTCAAGCTTTTCCGGATCATTGAGAACAACAATTCTGTCCTTTCCCGCTCTGCTGAAACCCTCTGTCAAAACGAGATCGTAATCTCCATCAAGATACCTTTCATAAATCCAGTCAAGACTGTCATTATCAGCTCTTCTTATGAAAGCCATTTTTACAGGAGAGGAGATAACCACATCTGCACCGCTGATGTAAAGCTTCCAGGAGTCCTTGCCCTCTTTATCGATCTCAAAATCACCGTGGGCATGATGCTTCACAACTGCAACCTTCAATCCCTTCTCCTTCAGTCTTGGAATGATCTGGGTAAGGAGAGTGGTTTTTCCGCTGTCTGAAGTCCCAACAAAACTTATCAGCCTTGTCATAGGAACCTCACCGTTTCGAGGTTCATGGGTGCTCTTGTCTCAATCCTGTAGGTTTTGTATATGGATGATGCAAGATCTATGCACTTGCTCTCATCACCATGGATGGTCAGTATCTTCTCAGGCTTCTGTTTCAGAGCCCTGACATAATTCATGAGCTGTCTTCTGTCAGAATGACCTGAAAAACCATCGACAGTCTCGACCTGCATGTTCACCTCAATAAAATCCCTCTTTCCACCAGCAGATGGTAATGGGACTTCCTTCCATCCCTTCTGAATCCTCCTGCCAAGGGTGCCCTCAGCCTGATACCCTACAAATACAATTGTATTCTTCTCATCCCAGGCAAAAGCCCTGAAATACTCCATAACGGGACCACCGTTAAGCATGCCAGAGGTAGCGAGAATTACAGCAGGAGATGAATCCTCTATGATCTCCTCCCTTTTGCTGGGCGAGTCAATCCTGATGAAGCTGTCACTTATAAACGGGTTTATTCCCTGATGAAATATCAGATCCCTGAGATGGGAGTTCAGGTATTCGGGGTAGGCTGTGTGTATGGCAGTAGCCTCGAAAATCATGCCATCAAGATAAACCGGAATTTCCTCGATTTCCCTGTTTCTTATTGCTTCTTCCATAGAGATCATAACTTCCTGGCTCCTTCCAACAGCGAAAGTTGGAATTAGCACCTTGCCTCCCCTTTCAACTGTGTTTTTTATAATTTGAAGAAGTTTCTCCTCAGCCTCTTTTCTCGATGGCTGATGATCTTCAGATCCTCCATATGTTGCCTCGATCACAAGTCCTTCCAGCCTCGGAAAGTTCGTCTGGGCTCTGTCAAAGAGCCTTGTTTTTTCAAACTTGAAGTCTCCCGTAAATGCGATGTTGTAAAGCCCCTCTCCAATGTGGAAGTGGGCTATAGCCGAACCAAGAATGTGGCCTGCGTTGTAGAATGTGAGCCTGACATCTGGAGATATGTCAGTCACAACTCCATAATCGAGGGTTATCGTGTGCTTCAAAGCTTCCCTTATGTGCTGGGACTCGTATGGAATCGGATTTCCCTCCCTTCCTGCAACCTCGATGAAGTCTATCTGCAGAAGGACCATCAGATCCCTTGTAGGTGGGGTGAGATAAACCGGGCCCCTATATTCGTATTTGAAGAGCACAGGCAGAAGCCCACAGTGATCGAGATGTGCGTGGGTTATGACAACCGCATCTATGCTGTCAAGTGGCTGTAATTCAGGAACATAAAGATATGGAGACTGCTGTATGTTTCCTGCATTGACCCCGCAATCAATGAGAATCTTGCTCTCAGGTGTTTGCAGAAGATAACAGCTTCTCCCAACCTCTCTCGAACCACCAAGAAATGTTACCCTGACCCACTTATCCTCGTATATTGCTCCTCTGTGGATCTTTTCCCCAATTCTTTTCAGAATCTCTTTTCTTTCATCCTTAAAGTTGATCAGAAAATTTCTGACGTTCTCTATGGTTTTTGATTTGATTGGAGCAGTTCTTACCGGCCTTGGGCTCCATCCAACAGCCTTCATTATCTCTCTGAGGGTAATTCCATTCTTCCCAATGACTATCCCCGGCTTCTCGGCTTCAATGATGACCTCACCGTTCTCCTCATCAAAGAAAAATCCAGTTATCTGTGCCTCCTCTGGGACTATCTGTTTTATTATTTCCTTTGCTTCTTCCGGAGGTTTCAGACTTTTTGGATCAGGTCTGACAATTATCCTCTTTCTCAGATCTTTGGCGAGCTTCTTGATTATGTCCCCACTGTCTGCAAACTCCTGCGGGTTCTCAACGTAGATAACTAAAAGAGGTCCCTCAAACTCTATATTTCTGATTCTGACATTCTTCGGAATCAGATCCAGAATTTTTTCCTTTAGCTGTTTTATATACTCCTTGCTTGACATACCCTCCAACCTTCAAAAAAGGATATTACTTCCTGAATTCTGATGTTATTTCCCTTATTACATCCTCCGGTATCTCAAAATAACCATCCTGAGTTATCTTTACAGCATCAATTCCGTCACCACTTGCAGAGTCCCTTCTTGTTGCAGAATAAACTGCCCTCAATGCGAGCTCAACACCCTGATCTACAGTTATATCAGATCTGTATGCATCTTCAAGAACTCCGTAAGCCATTGGAGACCCTGAACCAGTTGCAACAATATCTGACTCCTGAATCGCACCACCTATGGGATCTATGGAGTAAATGCTCCCCCCTCTTTCATCAACTCCTCCAACCAGAAGCTGAACTAAGTAGGGGAAGTACCTGGTTGAATTGAGAAGATTGGATATTATTGTTGCAACCGCTCTGACATTGGGTTTCTTTTCCTTCTGAACTTCATAAAGATTCATTTCTACCCTGATGAGTCTGACAAGAAACTGAGCATCTCCAACACTTCCGGCAGTTGTCATTGCAATTCTGTCCGAAACTCTGTAGATCTTCTTCGCCTTCCTGCTGGCAATGAGATATCCCATTGTCGCTCTCTTTTCTGTGGCAAGCACCACTCCGTCTTTACACACCACTCCAACCGTTGTCGTTCCCTTATACACCTTGTCCTGCAATATTTCTGGCATCATAACATCTCCTTCTTTTCTTGATTTTCTTGTAGAAGAGCCTTCTGGCTGAACTGAATTTAAACTATAAAATGTTTTTAAGCCTTTCGTTCATGAGACTGGCTTAACAAAACTGCCATGGAAAAGCAAACCTTTACCCATCTAAGAGAATCACATCTACTACATCACTGTTTATCGTTTTTGCCTTTCTCAGTATACCATCTCTGAATTCTTCGTTATTTACCTTCCCGAGAATATTTCCTCTCAGCTCAGGAAAAGCCCACTTTACCAGCAATGATGGCAGTCCTGCAATTATGACTTCGTTCTGAAGTCTCTCAAGAGCCCTGTCAAAGTGGACTCCCATAACCACCGGCTGAAAATCCGGGAGATTCTCCTTAGCCCATCTCCACCCTTTCCTCCCTGTTGTAAGAACAACCCTGTCATAATGGCTGGCTATCCTGATCTTTGCTTCAACAAGCTCATCACACCATGGCTCAACAAAGCCCGTTGTGCCGAGAATTGATATTCCATCTTCAATTCCAAATCTTCTGTTTCCTGTTTTCTCAGAAATCTCTTTTCCCTCAGGAATCCAGATTTTTATTGCTCTGTCATATCCATACATTCTCCTGACACGTTCCAGATTTTTCAATAGCTGTTCTATTGCAGAACCGCTTACAGATGGCATTTCGTTCAGCCTTCCAACCCCATGTCCGAATTCAAGTCTGTTAGAGACCTCAGCTCTCAATTCAATGCCATCAGTCACATCAAACGAATGATCCCCTGAGAATTTTTTAGCAGATGCAGAGCCGTTTTCTGCAATTACATCTACTTCAACCTCTATCCCAGATGGAGTCCACACATCAACGCTTTTCACATCCTCAAAAAGAGATGCTGTCGCCCCTACAGCTGAGGCTGAGGCTGTTGTGCCTGTTGTTATCCCTCTTCTCAGCCATCCAGAATGAGTAAGAATAAAAAGTCCAGACTCGATTCTCTTTCTGACCTCTTTCAAACCTGTTCTATCAGCTTCTCTCTGAATCCATTCCCTGGGATAGGTGTAATGCTCAATCGGATCTCTCATAGGGCAAGGTTTACAAGAGCGTTGAAAATTGCAACAGCAAGGGTTGAACCACCTCTTGTGCCAACTGTGGTTATTGATGGCACATCAAGCTTTCTCAGCATCTCCTTTGATTCTGTGGCATTTACAAAGCCTACAGGTGTACCTATGATAAGTTCTGGCTTTATCCCTCTGGTTATCAGATCGCATACTGCTATAAGTGCAGAGGGTGCATTACCAACAGCAACAATACCACCATCAATCCTGTCTACAAGGCTGTAAATTCCGCTCATAGCCCTTGTGAGCCTTTCATCATCTCCATGCTCAACAGCAACAAAAATTTCTCCACCAAATTTTCTCCTGTTTATCCCTGCAGACACCATCTTAACGTCACAGATCAAATTCGAGTTGCTCAGAATGGCGTTTATTCCATTTTTTACAGCATCCCCTTCAAAAACAATAAGATCTCTTATCCCGAAATCGCCCGTTGCAATTATGCACCTCTGGATAACCTTACTTTCAGGGGTATTTCCTGGAACAATTTTTCCGACAATTTCGTAGCTTTTTTTTACAATTTCATCAGCATCAAGGGTTATATTTCCCATGTCCTGCATCATCTCACCTCCAGATCATACTTTTTTGAATAGCCTCTTGGAGTTATCATCACATCACCATCAACAACTGTCTCATTGGCTGGAATTATCAGAAGGGTGTGCATGTCTGCATGCCTCAAAACATCATCTATCCTGATAACCCTTATCTCCTCTCCTTCTCTGCAAACGTTCCTGGCAACACCAACATAGCAGTCCCCCCTGTATTCTCTGATTATCTCAACCACCCTCTCAAGATTTGGTTTTCTCTTTCTGCTGGATGGATTGTAGATTGCGATAACGAAATCTCCTTCTAATGCTTTTCTCAGCCTTTTTTCAATAGTTTCCCATGGTGTGAGGAGATCGCTCAGGCTTATGACAGCATGATCTCCAGCTAAAGCAGATCCAAATAAAGGAGATGCTGCATTCAGTGCTGAAACACCCGGAACGATCTCTAAGTCAATGTCAATTCCGCTCTTATAAACCATCTCCGCAACTAAGGGAGCAAGTCCATATATGCTTGGGTCCCCACCGCTCACCAAGCAGACCAGATTGCCCTTCTGGGCAAGCTCAATGGCAATCTTCACCCTCTCAACCTCTCTCCCCATTCCGCTCTCTATGATTTCCCCTTTTGCAATATCTCTGATAAAATTCAGATATCTTCCATGACCAATCACATAATCAGAATTCTCAAGAACCTTCTTTGCCTTCAGTGTCAGAAGCTCCCTGCATCCCGGTCCGATTCCAACCACATAAAGCTTACCTTGCGATTGCAACTGTCACGCCTCCGTAAACCTTCTTTCTCAAAACAAGCTCCCTGTTTCTCGAAAAGTAAAGGGCGCATGCCTCACTCACACTCTTCAATCCCACCATCTCAGCCTTTGATGGCGACTCCGCCTTAGTCTGATTTATCTCATCCCTGCCCAGAAACATCAGCGGTCTTTTGAACTGATCGGCAGCCTTCACGATCTCCTCATTTCCTCTCTTCCCATCCCATGTTGATATCACCCTCACATCATCTTTACATGCTCCAATCTCATTTAGAGCTTTTTCTATTGCATTTACTATCTCTCCTGATGTGACATCCTTTCTGAAACCAACTCCAACGCTGAGACCATCTTCAAACTCCATTGCTGTGGTTATAACAGCCTTCATTCCGAGCTCCTCAAGCCTCAATGCTATCTCGTTTCCACCATGATGCCCGCCTGTGATAGGAACAGCAAACCTCATTTCTCTATCAACAACCACAACAGCAGGATCAATCCATTTATTTTTCAGAATACTGCATATACCCCTCACAACAATCCCGGATGCCGTTAAAGCAACAATTCCATCATAATCTGCAAGATTACTCCACACATCCTTTCTGTAGATGATAACCTCTCCTTTCAGAAAACCTGCCAATTTTTCAAGCTTTTCAATATCCTTTTCAAAGCCAACTACCGCGATGCGTATAGTACCGACCTCCCGGCAGATTTTATAGCTCTCCCAATTATGATCGTGGCAGTCCTTCTGATGTTTGCTCTTTCAACCTTCTCAGCTATATCGGCAAGAGTTCCTTCAATTACAACTTCATTCTTTCTGCTTGCTCTATACACCACAAAAGCAGGCTCATCAAATCCCCTTATTCTGCCAATTCTATCTGCAATATCTTTAATTTTATCCACACCCAGCAGTATTACAAGTGTTGAATTTGTCCTTGCAAATTCTTCAATTTCATCCTCCTCGAGGGTCTTTCCTGCAGGTCTTGTTATCACAACACTCGGAACATCTGGTGAGGTTAGCTCAGCCTTCAGAGCTGAGGCTGACGCAAATATGCTGCTGACTCCGGGCACGATCTCAACCTCAATTCCCCTCCTCCTGAGCTCGTGGATCTGTTCGTTTATTGCCCCATATATGCTCGGATCTCCACTCTGAAGTCTGACAACAAGCTTTCCATCCTTGATTGCTTTCTCCATTAGGTCAGCTATCTCTTCGAGACTTTTTCCAAAACTGTTAACCTTCTCTCCGCTGAACTCCTCAAGAAAGCTTTCCTCAATAAGTGAGCCGGGATAGATTATCAGATCTGCATTTTTTAGCAGTTTGTAAGCTTTTAATGTTAGCAGATCAGGATCACCCGGCCCGAATCCGGCAAAATAGACCTTCATTTCCATCCCACCACAATTGTGAAATAAGATGCTTTTTCCCTTGGCTCTCCGACAAATTCTCCATCCATGTACATCCTTTCAACCTGAACAACACTGTAACCCCTGTTTTTAAGATCATCAGCCATTTCCAATGGTTTTGTTGCCTTTAAAATCACCTCAAATTTTTCCTTCCTGTCATGGGCAGAATTGACTTTCATGGAGCCATCAACAAACATGCCCAGCTTTGAGAAAACTGCTGTGAAGCTTGGAACTCCCGGAATCATTTCAACACCGACATCAGGATTCTTCTGTTTTATGGCTATTACGAGATCCTGAAACGTTGAAAAAAAGGCAACATCCCCAAGAACACAGAATGCAATGTCCTCATTCATACACCTCTCTGCAAGCTCCTCAGAAAGGTTTTCAACAACCCCACCAGCCTTTCCCATTGGAAACTCAACAACCCTCACATCATCCCTGAAATGTCTGACAATTCTTTCCGCCAGTCTTCCAGGAACAATAACCTCATCCGATTCCTCTATAACTCTTTTGCCCCTTATTGTCAGGAGTTCAGGATCTCCCGGACCAAGGCTAACCCCTATCAGCATCGCCAACCACCACAAAAACAGGATTCAATGCCTTAAAGGCAATTCCTCCTGCAAGCTCATAGCTCCTTGATATGTTCACAGCAACAATCTCCCTGAATATCCCAAGATCCCTCATCTTCTCTGCAACACTCAGGGCAACATCCATCCTTGCACAGTTAATGGCAACTCTTCTCGCACTGCAAACTTCAAGCATTTCCAGAATTCCGAAAGTTCCACCAAAAAAGACACAGTCAGGGTTGTTGCTGAGAAGAAAATCGTATCCATCTTCTGAAACTACCTCAATGTTGGTTCCTTTGAATTTGTTGTGAAGTTTTGAGATTAACATGCTGTCTCTCTCAACAGCATAGACCTTTCTGACATACTTTGAAAAAAATTCAGCAACCCTGCCACTTCCACTTCCTATGTCAGCAAACGTCCACTCTCTTTCAGGATTCAGCTTTGAGAAAACAACTCCAATTATTTCATTTTTGG
>JALURI010000014.1 GCA_027016965.1 Geoglobus sp. | reverse complement strand
CGTTATTAGAATTCAATAGTGCGCATTTACCCCATAAATGATGCAAAATAAAAGATCCTCTCCCTCACATTATTTGTCTAATGGTCATAGTATAGGTGTTCTAAGAATAGTATTTAAGATACATTACCATTTTATGATAATAATACTTAGGAACGATGATCCTAATTACTTACGTATTAACATTGTATTTGTTGATGTGTAGCAATACGATAAATTTCTCATATAATACAATGTACTATTCCTTTGTGCAATTACTTTTAGTTATAGTCGTTGAATTGATTAAATCAAGAATGACGTTGGGTCATTGTTGGGTACCACTGGTTCTTCTAGTAGGATGCGGTATTACAGGATATGGTAGATATTCTACTCCCGGTCTATTTACTGGTGCTTGAGGATAAAGCTCCATCAACTCATATATTTCTGGTGGTATTTCTGTTTTAACTGGCAATCCTAATCTTTTCGCATCTTCAGCTGTTATTGGATAATCATGAGTCCATTTACCTTCTGTTAATAGTTTTGCCAATTCTACTGCCTTTTCTCTAGGCATTTTATCTTCTAGTAATCGTACTATGAAATCTTGTACTTCCGATATAGCTTTCTCAGCTACATCAGCCATTATCAGCAATTGATCTGATGCTTTATCACCTTTTATTCTAGCAGCCCTTAGTATTGAAGGTGCTGGAGCCATTATTCCCTGTCCTATATTCAATTGCGGATCAAGTGGTCCTAATACAGCTTCCGGGCTCATCCATATTTCATCAGCAGCCAACGCTATTAACGTACCACCACTCATAGCATAGTGTGGTACTATGACTATTTTCTTAGCTGGATGCTTCTTTAACGCCATAGCTATTTGTGCTGCTGCTAACACTAAGCCACCAGGTGTATGTAAGACTAACGCTATAGGCCTATTAGGTGGTGTTGTCCTTATAGCTCTTATAACTGCTTCTGAGTCATCGATATCTATAAACCTGTATACTGGTATGCCGAAGAATCCTACTTTTTCTTGCCTATGAATTAATGTTATTAGCCTAAAACCATATTTTCTCTCAATTAAACTTATTAGCTTAAGTCTTGCAGATTTTAATGAATGAAACTGAATTGATGGCGAAAACAACACTAAGAATAGTATTATCCAAAACAGTAAACCTATAAGTGATCCTACATCAAATACTTGATTCTTCATAAACATGTCATGAAACTCCAACACTAACCCCTTAGAATTAAAATCTACCCTTTAAAATTAAAGGTTTCCGTACATACTAATATTCCACCAAGATGCCTTTTACTCCATAGTTTACCCAAGCGAATTCAAGATTCATAGATGCTTCATAAACGTTTAATACTTACCATACTACAAAGTCCATTAAAAAGAATTAGAATTATTATATATCCACTTGATTGTCTATGTTATTTTTATCTAAAATTAGAATTGAAAAGAATAAAACAGTTAGGGTATAACTGATACACTTATCAATGATAATTTATTGATAACAAGTATTGAACACCTTTTCTCTTACATTATATAGCAACAAGTATCTAATCAAAGTGTTTATTCCTTCTAGACTAACAAATCCAATTCCCTAAAACAATTTTTAACATCAATGACACTAAAGCATCCTGCTTATATATACCTAATTCTATTCTATTGAAACTATCTCACGCACTATTACCTCGTCACTAAACTTAATTCAAATACTATTTCTATCCATTGCATTATTCAGATGTACTTGAATTGTATTAATTATATTGTTCCACACAACATTAAATTTTCATACATGAGACTTAATCTTAGATATAAAACGAATCATGAAACATAATATGAAATGTCGTAAGTATGCTCTTGGAATTAAGTATATTATTGCAGAAAATATTACGTTCCTTTATTTATGTTTCAATTATATTCTCGATTGTCCATTTAAGCACTCTGTTGAGAGAAGAAATATTATTCTCTGGTATTTCTATTTTGTATACTTGAATACCATCATAATTTCTCTTTTCGATAAATAGTCTCTTGCCAGGTTTAATGTATAAACCTATGCT
>JALURI010000013.1 GCA_027016965.1 Geoglobus sp. | reverse complement strand
AACAGTTTCTGTTTTTGCCCTGACTCTCTCAATTCTGAACACGACGTAGATGAGAGCAAACAGCGTGGAAAGGAAGAGAAGGGATAAAAGAATCAGTGCATAAAAGTTTTTTATCGCAACACTTGCGTAGATAAGCATAATTCCACATGTGATGTATGCTGATACGCCCATTACAAGTAGGAGCTTGTCAGCTGCCCTCAGATCAACAACCCTCTTTCTTAATTTCATGCGCTGAAATTAATGTATATCAAAATTTAAAAATTTTCAAACCTGATTTAATTCCAGCAATATTTTTCTTATCTTTCTGATCATTTCAGGCATATCTATCTCCATGGGACAGACTTCTCTGCACTTTCCGCACAGAGTGCACATAAAAACTTCATTTCTTAGTTCTCCGAGAACTGCACTCCACACCATCCCCATTGGACCTCCATAAACCCTTCCACCCCACACATTTCCTGCAAGCTGAAACACAGGACACTCAAGCTGACACCTGCCACATTTAACACATGAGAGCTGTTCCCTGAATTCTGTTTTGCTCCTGCCATTATCAACAAAAACTGCATGGAACTCCTGATCTGCCAAGGGAAGATTCACATTTATGTAGGACGGCGGATATGTGCCGAGAAATGCTGACTGAACAAGTATCGCCTTCAATGCCAGAATGTCATCCGGCAAAATTTTATCAATGCTTATCAGGGCTATGCATGTTTCTGGAAGAGATGTAGAGAGCCTTATGTTGCCCTCATTCTCCACTAGAAAGATCCTTCCTGTTTCTGCAGAGATTGCATTGCATCCTGAGATTCCAACATCAGCCCTGAGAAAGATTTCCCTCATCACTTTCCTTACCTTCCTGACAAGATCTTCAGGATCTCTCCCATCCACGCCTATCTTCTTCAGAATCTTTGCCGCCTCTTCCTTTGTGTAATGCAGAGCTGGAGCAATAACATGCATAGGTCTGTCATCTGCAAGCTGAATTATCAGCTCTCCAAGATCTGTCTCCCAGACCTCATTACCCAGCTTTTCGAGATACTCTCTCAATTCCAGCTCCTCGGATATCATGGATTTACCCTTCACAACAGTTTTTCCACTTCCAACAAGCCTTCCAACTGTTTTTCTTGCCTCACTGTGATCTTTTGCAAAATAAACCCGGGCACCGTTGCTTTCAAGTTTCTCCGTTGCTCTACCAATCCAGTATTCATAATTTTCCGCAACCTCAAGCTTGGCTCTTTTTACCTCTTCTGAATAACTTCTCAAATAGCTGTGATTGGCCAGATTATCCCTGACAGACCTTCCAAGATTTTCTCTTGTTCTCCTTATCCCCTCTCTGATCAGGCTGTTTTTCACAACAGAGTACAGCTCCATCTACTCACCCTCCAGGATAACCGTCAATCTGATGGCTCCATGCATCCCGTATATGAGCGTTCCCTCAATATCGGCTGTTTTTGATGGAGTATTGGAAGCAAAAATTATTCTTGCTTCATTCCTGGCTTTCAAAAATGCAGAAACTGTATCAGACAAAATCACATCTCTTCTCACAACAACAACATGGTGATCTGAAAGAGCAGATTGCCTTCTATCTTTCTCTCCCCCCATGAAGATTATTCCTGTATCCTCTGCAACACTCAACGCATGGGACACATGGGCATTTCTGAACTCAAGAGCCGTTACTTCAGGATTTTTGGAAAGAACAACATCAACTCCATTCTTCTTCAAAATCCGAACAAGCCTCTCCACAATCTCACCTCAGAAATGCTGCCAGATCCGTCACATTGCCCCCACCTCTCCTGAGAGCAACAAGACATATCGGACAGGCGGTTATGATTGCTTTTTCACCAAACTCCTCCACCCTCAGTCGTGCAATCTCCTTGGAAATTAAAGGAGAAACGTATTCAGCAGCACCACCACAGCATGACGTCATTTTTCCAGAATTATCAGGAATGAAGCAGTTTATTCCAGCCTTCTCTACTATTTCTGCAATTTTTCCGCCCAGCTGTGTGTACCTTCCATAGTAACACGGATCATGAATTCCAGTCTCAGCAGTCTCCACCACTTCAGGATTGTCCACACTGATCAGCTCGATGTATGATTTTACTTTGAATTTTTTGCCCGTGACAGAGGGATAGAGTTCCTTTACCGCATAGGTTGTGTGAGGATCAGCTGTGATTATTTTATCTATGCTGTTTTCTTCCAGAGATTTCGTAACCTCTTTTACATAAAGCTCAAAGCCCCTGTTATCTCCAATATCGTGGAGCATTATTCCACTGTACTGATCAAACTCAGGATTGTAAAAAACATCCACATCCGAGTTTGAAAGGTATCTGTAAATGTTAGACAGTATTCCGTCCGTTTCCTTTTTTAAATTTCTTGAAAATGAGTTTTTGATCAGATATGATGAAAGAGTCATGAACGCAGGTGAAAGAGCAATTTTCTGTCCAAACCTTATCCTTTCAATTTTTTCCAGAAATTTCAGTATTCCATCTACATACGGCACAAGCTGATACAGCAAACCTGTAAAGAAGAACCACTCTCCATCCCTATTGACATTGGTTTCTTTCCACCAGGTGTTGATCAGACCCCTCTCAATGCCAACAGGATTCATTGATCTTTCGAGATTTCTTTTCATCATATTCAGCAACAATCCTGGATCGATCACGGTATCAGCCTCTTACAGGGTAATCACATACAAGGAGCTTATATCTTTTTAGTAATGTGGGGCATGTGTTGTACAGCTTTTTGATAACTGTCGTTTCAGACGGTATCCAGAGAAAAGAGCTTCATCTACAAATTACAATATAACCGGCCTATTCCAATAAATTTTGTGATACTGATTGAAGAGACAGCATGGATTGTCAACAGGACAGAAACTTTTTCTCACAAAATACTGCTTCAGGGAATCTTTATAAACATCCCATACAAGCTGAATCTGTGAGAGTCTACATTGTTTACAATCTCGGACAGTACAATCATCTAATCCACAGAACTCTGAGAGATATTGGCATTGAAAGCAGGCTGATTGAAAATACAACTCCTGTTGAGGAAATTGACGCAGACGGAATTGTGATAGGAGGTGGTCCTGACATAGAAAGATCGGGAAACAGCATGGAGTACGTAAAAAGCCTTGATGTGCCGATTCTTGGAATATGCCTGGGACATCACATAATCGCAAAAGCATTTGGCGGTGAGATTGGCAGGGGGAGTGTTGGAGGTTATGCAGAGGTTGAAGTCGAAATTCTGAAAAATGAGGAAATTTTCGATGGATTTCCTGAAAGAGTAAGGGTGTGGGCAAGCCACATGGATGAAGTTAAGGTGATGCCTGAAGGCTTTGAACTCCTTGCAAAATCAGATATATGCTCAATTGAAGCCATGAAGCACAGCAAAAAACCGATTTATGGTGTACAGTGGCATCCTGAGGTTTACCACAGTCAGTACGGAGAGAAGCTTTACAGGAACTTTATTGAGATCTGCAGAAAATGAGAAAAACAATTCTTTTAAGTGCAACTCTCCTGCCCCTTATGACCTCAAGCGGGATGGTTTATTCTGTTCTGCCCATATACATCTCTGAGGAGCTTGGTGCAAGCAGGTTTGAGGTTGGAGGGATTTTTACCCTTGGTGCGGCTGTTGGACTTGTCACGTCATATCTTCTTGGAAAAATTGCAGACAGAGTCGGGAAAAAACCCCTCATACTGTTTGCCCAGTGTGGTTTTGCATTTGTGATGCTCTCATATTCCCTGATCAGTGACAGAAACTATGCATACTTCATCCAGATCTTTGAAGGGCTTTCATGGACAATGCTCGGAGTCTCTGCTCCGGCTCTGATTGCTGACATCACGGAAAGGGGTGAAAGGGGTGAGGCAATGGGAATATACAACACAAGCTGGAGCATGGGATGGGTTCTTGGGCCAATAACAGGCGGAGCCCTGTCTGAGTTTTATGGATTCAGGTTCATGCTGAGGGTTTCATTTGTCATGCTCATTCTCGGATTGATTGCAACCTACCTCGTTCTCAGGAAAATTGAAGAATGATGTTCTGTCTGTATCCACAGTTCGGGCATCTGTCTCCATTCAGATCAATTGTTCTGATGTAGAATCCCTCTCTTTCAATGACAAGATGCCCGCAATTTGGGCAGTAGGTGCTTTCATACTTATGCCCCCAGACGTTTCCAATGTAAACATACTCAATTCCAGCATTCTTTGCAATCTCAACAGCCCTTTCAAGGGTTTTTACAGGTGTAGGTGGCTTATCCAGCATCTCATGATCAGGATGAAATCTGGAAAAATGAACAGGAATTCTTGGATCAAGTTCAGCAACCCACTTTGAGAATTCAGCAATCTCTCCTTCATCATCGTTCAGATCAGGAATTATCAAGTAAGTTACCTCAATGAATACCCCTTTTTTAACGAGATGCTCAACACTCTCCAAAACCCTTTCAAGTCTTGCCCCACATATCTTTCTGTAAAAGTTGTCATTGAACGCCTTTACATCCACATTTATCGCATCAAGAACATCAAACTGCTCAATTGCTTCATGGCTCATGTAGCCATTTGAGACGTAGTTGACGTAATATCCCTCCTCCCTCACAATCCTGCTTGCATCCAAATTGAACTCATGCATTATGGATGGTTCATTGTACGTCCAGCTCACACCGTCTGCACCATATTTCTTCACAAGCTCAAGAACGTCCTCAGGACTTAACTCCTTCAGATAGGGGAAATCAAGGTTTGCAAAGCTTATACCATAATTCTGGCAGTGCCTGCATCTGAAATTACAGCTTACACCACCAAAGGATAAAGACCTGCTCCCTGGCATGAAGTTGTGGAATGGCTTTTTCTCAATTGGATCGAGATGTATTGAGGAGGTAAGCCCATAATTGTAAACAAAGAGCTTTCCTTTCTCATTTCTCCTAACCCTGCATATCCCCCACTGCCCATCCTTAAGCCTGCAGTAATGCATGCAGGTTTTGCATCTGGCATGCTCATTTTCCCTTTCATAAAGGTATGATTCAATTCTCATCTGATCCCATATCATCAGTTGCTCTCTTCAATTTTATGGTGAAAATCGCACCTGAAGGTATGTTGTCAGATACAGCTATTCCACCACCATACTTCTCAACAAGTTTTTTGACAATGTAGAGCCCGAGTCCAGAACTTTCCCCAAGAGAGAACCCTTCTTCAAAAAGTCTGGATTTGTATTCCTCGGGAATTCCGACCCCATCATCAATTACCCTGATTACAACATTTTCTCCATCTTTCCTGACTTCAAATTTTATTCTGCTTGATTTTCCGTGCTTTATTGCGTTTGAGACAAGGTTGTCTATGATCGAGTAAAGACCATCATCTGCAAATACCACCCCATCACCCTCAATCCCCCATCCAATATTATACGAACCCATTATACTTTCCACAACATCCGAAATTCTAACCGGATAAAATTCAGCTTCACCCAAAACCATTTCAATGTTCTTCAGCTTTTCAATTGTCTCCACAGCCTTGTCAACTCTGTTCATAATTTTTCTGCAGAATTCGTGCCCGATTTTCTCTTCAGTAACTTCAGCATAACCTCTGATAACAGCAAGATCGTTGAGGATGTCATGCCTCAGAATTCTGTTGATTATCTTCAAATTTTCTGCCATCTTGCTGATCTCTTTTTCATTTCTTTCGATTTCATCAAGTGCCAGATTGATTGAACTGGCAAGCTCCATGAGTTCATCCTCCCCCACAACCATGATTCTCTCTCCTGTCCTGAATCCCCTCTTTCCAATGTTTTTCATGAAATTGGAAATAAATGTCAGTCTCCTCAGCATGGTTCTATCGATTAGGTATGAAGCAAGAGATATGGAGACAAAAAGTATCAACCCCGATAAAACGAGTCCCCAGTAGTAGATCTTCACCACCAGTGGGTTTATCCTGTTGATGTATCCTATTTTGAGATAACCAACAACTTTACCGTCAGGGGTTAGCAATGGGAGAAAACCACTTACCTCTCCTTCCTTTTCCTTCTGATCATCTGTAAGCTCAATAAAATCAACCTTCAGAATGCTCTTTATTTCCTGAAGGAATGTTCTGTCAATTTCTCTCACAACTGCAACATATCCGGGATATTTTCCGGTTCTATAAGAAGGAAATGAAGTAAACATGTACATCTTATCATTGTAATAAAAGAAGCCTTTCACAACATCCCTTTCTGTTTTCGCGATTGGTGAAAGGTTTTCAGCAGACGATACCTCAAAAATACTTTCAGAGTATCGGTCGGTAATCACGTCAAGAACTTCTCCTTCAGAAGAAAAGAGAACTATTGCAGTATACTTATGAGCGGCTATAATTGTTTCGGGAGGGATGTTGTAGATGTACATGTAATAGCTCTCAGAAAGAGATAGAAACTCTCCATCCAGTATCTTCTGGATCGATTCCTTCTTTTCGGTCACCATCTCTCTGAAATATTTTTCAGAGCTGTCCCGAATTAAAGTATCCACACCAATTACAACCCCTAAGTAGAAAATTATAAACGAAATGGCAATTATGAACATCAATTTTGACTTGAGATGCATAATACCACCATCATTATTATTCTCAGCAAACCCTGATATTAACTCTTCAAAAGATATTATAAAAAGGTTGCGAATGTACTGAAACATCTCAACTTTCATGTTGACAGATACTATCCCAAAAGTATCAGTCAGAAAGACTGAAATAAAGCACCACAAGCTGCACAACATCATTCAGTATTTGCTGTTTTTCTGTTTGATTCTGAGCTCCGAAGTACTGAATTACAGCATTTATCACAGCCTGCATAACATCATTCTTTGATGGAGTTTCTGTTTTCCAG
>JALURI010000012.1 GCA_027016965.1 Geoglobus sp. | reverse complement strand
AGAAATTGTTATAGTTGAATTTTCAGATTATGCCTGCCCATTCTGCGCTAAATTCGCCATAAACACCCTTCCGAAAATAATGGAGAACTACAATGTGAGATTTGTTTACAAGGACTTTCCGCTTCCCATGCACGGAGAGGTTGCGATAAAGGCCCATGAAGCTGCAAACTGCGCAGCAGAGCAGGGCAAGTACTGGGAATATCATGACCTTCTCTTTCAGAAACAGTCAGAATGGAAAGATAATGCAAGCAAATTCATTGATTATGCAAAAATACTCAATCTGAATGTAGATGAATTCCAGGCTTGCCTCGATTCTGGCAAATACAGGGAGGAGGTTATGCAGGACTTTGAAGAAGGGAAACAGCTTGGAGTCAAAGGTACCCCAACATTCTTCATCAACGGTGAAAGATTGGTCGGAGCTGTACCCTACGAGAAGTTCGAGGAAGTCATCCAGAGACAGCTGGAACAGAAATAACCACTAATTTTATTTCATTTAATGTTTTTCTATTTTGTTCATGAACCTCTCGTTTTAAACTGCATTTCATAAAGCCTCGCAACCCTTTCAATTGTGTCAGTCTCCTCAGCACTCTTGTCATCCCTCAGCCTTACAAATCTGGGAAACCTGAGAGCATAACCGCTTTCATACTTTGGACTTTTCTGAATTTCCTGATAGGCTACCTCAAAAACGTATCTGGGGTGAAAAACTACCCTTTTCCCCTCCTGAAACTCAATCTCAGGTTTAAAGAGTTCTGTCAGCTCTTCCAGATCTTCATCTGTAAATCCTGTTGCAACCCTGCCAACTCTCAGCATGTTTCCATATTCATCGAGACATGCAAGCTCAAAGGAGCTTATCAGGTTACTTCTCTTGCCCTCACCCCACTCACCACCAACAACAACAAGATCGAGAGTTTCCATTGTTGCCTTCAGCTTCAACCAGTTCTTTCCCCTCTTACCCGGAATGTACCTCGAATCCAGATTCTTCAGCATCACACCCTCATGTCCGGCATTTATTGCCTCATTGAATATTTTTCTGATCTCATCCGGATCTCTCGTGATGAACTGCCAGGCTATTTTCAGCATCTCACCTTCTCTGACAGCATTTTCAAGCCTTTCCCTTCTCTTTCTTAGTGGCAGATCTATTATCTCCCCTCCATCATAAATTATGTCGTAAAAGTAAACCATCAGCGGTATTCTTTCAACCATTGTTGAAATTCCATGCTTTCTCCTGAATCTCCTCAGCACATGCTGAAACGGCATTGGCTTGCCCTCTTTCACCGCTATTATCTCCCCATCCAGAATCACATTCTCCTTGACTCCAGATTTTATCTCCCTGACTATCTCCGGTAGAGCATTTGTCACATTTTCAAGTCTTCTCGAGTAGATTGAAACCCTGCCATCTGCATGATGGACCTGAACCCTTGTTCCATCAAACTTCCACTCAACACCCAGGTGCTTTATATCATGAACCGCTTCCTCCACACTTTCAGCAACCTGTGCGAGCATCATTTTAACAGGAATGTGAGGCGTGATTTTCATGCTTACAAGAGCATCTCTCCCCCCATTTTTTGCAGAAACCGCAACCTTTCCATAATCATTTGTGACCATGTATGCTCTCTCAACAATCTCACTCTCAATTCCAAACGCCTTCGCAATTGCATCTCTCACTATGCCTTCACCAACCCCAAGCCTCATTTCCTTCAGTATCAGCCTTGTCAGATATCTTGCCTCTATCGGAGTGCATGAGATGTAAAGCTCTGAAAGCAGTATTGTTTTCCTCTTCTGACTGCCCTCTCCTGAAAGGCTGCTTATTTCATCAAAAACCTCTCTGAGTTTTTTTAGGGTGAGCTCTTCCTGAAATAAAGAGGTCTGTCTCTTTTTCCTGATAATCTCCTCAGCACTCAGTCCAAGATCGCCTTTTTCTCTTATCAGATTTTCTATCTCCCTTCTGTCAACTCCTGTCGAAATTCTTAGAGACTCATAAACTATGCCTATCCCAATGCCAAGATCCCTGTCACTCCATTCAGGATAAACCCTTCCAGAAAGGAACAGAATGGTATTGTAAAGG
>JALURI010000011.1 GCA_027016965.1 Geoglobus sp. | reverse complement strand
AAAGCTCAGAAGGGTTATCATTTCCACAACTGCCCTTCTCACAGCAGGTGCTGTATCTGTGAGTGGTGTAATCGGGTTTATTGGCATAATAATCCCTCACACAGCCAGATTGATATTTGGGGAGGATAACCGAATTCTAATTCCCGCATCAATTTTTCTCTCAGCAGCTTTCATGCCGACTGTTGATGTTGCTGCAAGGATTTCTGCTCCGGGTGAGATACCTGTTGGGATAATAACATCTCTGCTTGGAGCACCATTCTTCATTTACCTTTTGCGGAGGAAAAGATATGAGGCTCAGGGTTGAGGATGTTGAGGTTGAGCTGAACAGCATAAAAATTCTGAAGGGAGTTACATTTGAAATTAACAGAGGAGAAATAGCTGCTCTTCTTGGACCCAATGGAAGCGGAAAATCAACAATCTTGAGGACTATATTCGGAATTCTCAAACCTCTTAAAGGAGTGATCTATCTGAATGGTGGTGAGCTGAATTCCATGAGTGTTGAGGATACTGCTAAAATCATGGGCTATCTGCCTCAGGAGCATTCCGAGACAAATCTGAATGTTATTGATGTTGTCCTTCTGGGGAGAACGCCATATATCTCTGTAAATCCGAGAAAAGAGGATTACAGAGTTGCAGAAGAGGCATTGAAGCTTGTTGGAATGGAGGAATTTGCTGAAAGAAAGTTCTCAGAGCTCAGTGGGGGGGAAAAGCAGAAAGCCATGCTTGCCAGAATCTTCTGTCAGGAGACCGACTTCATGCTTCTTGATGAGCCAACAGCTCATCTGGACATAAAGAGCCAGATCGAGGTTCTCGAGATAATAAAGAGAATCGTCAGAAAAGGAAAGGCTGCTCTTGTTGCGATGCACGACATAAATCTCGCTCTCAACTTCAGCGACAGAGTTCTGATGGTGAGAAAGGGAAAAATTATCCATGCAGGAAAGCCTTATGAAGTCATAAACCCGGAAACGATTCAGGATGTTTTTGGTGTGAGGGCTGAGATACTGAAAGAAAATGGCAGGATCTTTGTTGTTCCGGTTGGGATAGGATGAGGTACAGAATTGAAAATAAAACTTTAATTATAGAGGGAAACTTCAATGCTGTGAGCTCAGGTCTTATAGGTGGATGGAGAAATGTGGGATGGATATTCAATCATACAGTCCCTGAGAACTTTGACAGCCTTGACCCATTCAAGTACATCAGATCAGTTGCAGAGAGGTTTTCAATGGACAGTTATTTTGGCCTTCTAACCTCAGTTCCCATGGAAAAGCTTGCAGTTGTCAGAAAATACGACGTCACAGCCTTTGTGACTGCTGGAGTCAAGAACCCAGGCAAACCAATTGGGACGATAAATACAATCCTGATTATAGATGCACATCCATCAGATGGTGCGATGATAAATGCAGTCATAACTGCCACTGAAGCGAAGATCGCAGCCCTGATTGAACTTGGTCACAATTTTACAGGCACAAACACAGATGCAGTTGTTGTTGCCAGAACATCAGGAAAGTACTACGAATATGCAGGACCTGCAAGCGAGCTTGGAGAAAAAATATGGGATGCTGTGAAAAAAGCTGTGACTGAAAGCCTAAGCAAATGGTAGCATTTTCAGTGGATCCTCACATACTTCTCCTTTTCTCCTTTGAATGTTGCATCTATGCCAAGCTTTGAGGTTATGTTATCTCTTGCTGAAGGATCAAGACTACTCCCCCTGATGTTTGTTATCAGAAGCAGATCTCGATCTGCCTGAAATCTTGTTGCAATTGCATACTCAACGTCCTCCATGCTGTAGATGTTTATGTCGTCATCAACAACCACCACATGCTTCAGACTGGGATGGGCGGAGAATGCCGCTATTATTGCATTTTTCCCGTCGCCGTCTGTTACCTTCTCTATCTGAACGATTGCGTGCAGGTAGTGTCTGCCACCTGCAGTCAGAACTACATTTTTAACTCTACACACCCTTGAAACTGCCCTGTAAATCTCAGGCTCGTACGGAACCCCCATAAGTATCTGGTGTTCGTATCCTGCTGGGGTTATGGAATAAAAGTAGAAATCCTCTTTAGCGTAGATGGC
>JALURI010000010.1:6297-18469 GCA_027016965.1 Geoglobus sp. | reverse complement strand
GATTTTTGTTTATCCTGTATGTATCCGGATGTCCGCCGGTCATTGACGCTATGAGAAACGGTGCTCTCATCCGTTTTCCCAGAAAACCGACCTCAAGACTGATGTCATCATAGTTCACTTCAGGAAGGGGGTTGTGGATAAACATAACATCTTCAAATCCAGTGTAACTTGATTCTACCGGCTCACTGAGACAGATATTAATGTGATCTATCTTTCTTCTGGAAGTTGTCATCGACAATGGTTTAGTCAAGTGCTTTTAAAACGTTTCTTTCTTTCTCTGAAATTCTGCACGGGGTATGTTATCAAGGACTCTACCCCGGAAAAATAGTAAGCTTAAGCAGAAAAGTTTTTACAAGTGAAAGTTTAAATAGTGTTTACTCCAATTCAATTCAGGTGAGTGGTCATGAGTCTGGTTGAAAAGCTCTTTGGAAAGCAGGAGAGAGTCAGGGTGGATGAATACGAGGAACTTGATCTCAGTGAGTTTGAGGCTGAACTTGAGGGAGAGGGTGAAACATACATAAAGGTTGCTGAAATAACGAGCCTAAATGAAATACCTGAGGTGAGAAGACAGGTATACGATGGCAATATTGTTATTGCAGATGTTGCGTTTTTAAAACATGATAAGCTTACCTACGACAGAATTCTCAAAGACCTCAGACAGCTTGCAGAAGATGTGCACGGAGATATTGTCGGTCTTGGTGAGGAATATATAATAATCACACCAATGGGGATTAAAATAGATAGAAACAAGATAAGAGGAACCAGAAAATGATATCCTGTCCCGCATGCGGGAAGGAGCTCAATGTGGTTACTGTCCTTTACAATACACCTTATTTTGGGAAGATCCTCCTGACATCCCTAAGCTGTCAATGTGGATTCAAACATTCTGATTCTTTTTCTGCCGAGATAAAAGATCCGGTTAGATTTAAACTTGAGGTAAGCAGAGATAGTCTTTTTTCAAAAATAGTCAGGTCAACGTCTGGAACGGTAAGAATACCCGAACTGGGACTTGCCATGGAGCCAGGACCTGCAAGTCAGGGCTTTATCACCAATGTTGAGGGGGTTTTGATTAGATTTAAGGAGATAGTTGAGATGGCGAGGAGATGGAACTCAGACAATCTTGAAGCGGTGGAGAGATGTGAGTTCATTCTTGATAAGCTCAAAAATGCCATAGAAGGGGAGGAGAACCTCACACTGATACTTGAAGATCCGTACGGAAACAGTGCAATAATCGATGACAGTGTTTTCATGGAAAAACTCGATCAGAGTGAGGCTCAAGAGCTGAAAACAGGATTGACTGTTACAGAGCTTACAGGAGAAGACTACCTGCGAAAGGTTATTGAAGACGAGAAAAGGAAGTAAAATCTTCAACCTTTTTTGCTGAGAAAATCGAGCATAAAAATAAATACAATAGCAAGGAAAAGAAATACAGCCACTCCTGCTGAAAACAGGAGATAAAAAGCTCCTATCCATCCTAACTGGAAACCAAGTATATACAGAGCTTCAATTAATGTTGCGGGAATGAGTATTGCAAAAGATAACATGACAAGAGGAATTTTCCTGAGTTTTTTCGATAGAATTATGTTCAGGAAACTGAAAAAGAGGATGGTTAAAAAAACGTAATCCACAACATCAACCATGATCATTCTGACCATCGATTTAATATTTAAAAGTGTCTATAATTCCGCTTTGTGAATTCAGTAAAAGTTAATAAAATTCACCTGATTCTGTTTCCCAATGAGAACGATATTCTGGGAAGACAACGCTGTTAAGCTTGTTGACCAGACAGAGCTTCCTGACAGATTTGATATTTTAACATGCAAAACTGTTGAAGAGCTTGGAGAGGCAATCAGAACTCTTGCTGTTCGTGGTGCTCCTGCTCTTGAGGCTGCCGGAGGATATGGTGTTGCTCTCGCCACCTTCGAGAGAGAATTTCAGGATGCTGGAGAGATGAGAGATCATGTCAAAAAAAAGGCAGAACATCTGGCATCAACACGACCTACAGCAGTAAATCTGTTTGTTGGGATTGAAAGAGTTTTGAAAAAGGCAATTGAAGGAAAAGATGTTGATGAAATAAGAAAACTCGCACTGAATGAAGCACAGAAAATAGCTGACGAGGATGTTGAGAGAAACAGGAAAATGGGTGAAATAGGAGCAGAGCTGCTTGAGGAGGGCGACTCCGTATTAACAATCTGCAACACAGGAAGTCTTGCAACTGTTTACTGGGGAACTGCTCTCGGGGTTATAAGAAGTGCCGCAAAAAAGGGAATCAGCCTGAGGGTTTTTGCGTGCGAAACCCGACCGCTGAATCAGGGATCAAGACTGACAGCATGGGAGCTCATGCAGGATGGTATTGATGTTACTATCATCACAGACAGCATGGCAGGGATTGTCATGAAAAAGAGAATGGTGAACAAGGTCATCGTAGGGGCTGACAGAATTGTGAGAGATGCTGTTTTCAACAAAATTGGCACATACACACTCTCGGTCCTTGCAAAAGCTCACAGCATTCCATTCTACGTAGCGGCTCCAAAAACGACATTTGACTGGAACAGGAAATCCAAGGATGTTGTTATTGAGGAAAGAAACAGAGAGGAATTGATATACTGTCATACAAAATGCAGAAAAACACTAATAGCTCCTGAAAATGTTAAGGTTTACAATCCTGCATTTGATTCGACTCCCCTTGAAAACGTGACTGCAATAATAACCGAACATGGAATCATCCATCCCCCTTACAGCAAAAATGTTCCTGAAATTCTTAATCTCTGATTAGCAGCCTCTGCACTGCATTGCCTCGCTAATGTCAACAGGATATCTGGCAGTGAGACATGCAAGACACAGATCTTCTCTTTTTTTCCCTACCGCCTCAATAAGTCCATCAAGGCTGAGATATGCAAGACTGTCAGCATTTATCTCCTCTCTTATCTCCTCAACCGTTTTGCTTGAGGCTATCAGCTCATCTCTTGTTGACATATCAATCCCAAAATAACATGGAGAGATTATGGGTGGGCTACCCACCCTGAAATGAACTTCCCTTGCTCCAGCACCTCTCACCATGTCAACAATCTTTCTGCTTGTAGTTCCCCGAACAATGCTGTCATCTATCAGAATCACCCTCTTACCCTCAACGTTTTTACTTACCGCATTCATCTTTATTTTCACAGACAGTTCTCTAATGGACTGACCGGGAAGAATGAATGTCCTTCCAACATATCTGTTTTTTATCAGAGCTTCAAGGTACTCTATTCCCGATTCCTTTGAAAATCCAATTGCTGATGTTGTTCCGCTGTCAGGAACAGGTGAAACGATGTCTGCCTCAACAGGAGATTCTCTTGCCAGTATTCTCCCAATTCTCTGTCTCACATCGTAAACACTCACACCATCAATAACCGAATCAGGTCGGGCGAAGTAGATGTATTCAAAGACGCAGAAGGAGCTTCTTTCAAACTCCTCTATCATTATGAACTCAAGATCTCCATCCTTCACAATCACCGCCTCTCCCGGCTTCACGTCTCTTATAATTTCTGCCCCAACTGCATCCAGAGCGCAGCTCTCACTTGCGATTATGTATCCAAAGTCACTCTTTCCGATTATAAGAGGTTTGAACCCATGAGAGTCTCTGAATCCAACAAGAAGGTCATTGAATGCAAAAACAAGGGTGTAAGATCCCTTTATCTGGCCGGAAAGGTTCACTATTGCGTTTATCGGATCATTAGAAGCCATCTCCCTTGCCATAAGTTTGGCAATCACCTCTGTATCTGAGTCAGATACAAAAACAGACCCTTCTTTCTCCAAAGATGATCTCAATGGGGCATAGTTCACCAGATTTCCGTTGTGGGCTATTGCCATGGCTCCCTGTCTTGTTTTAACAAGGAGTGGCTGAGCATTCTCTATTCTGCTCTCCCCAGTTGTGGAGTACCTGACATGTCCGACAGCAATTTTCCCCTTCATTCCGTCAAGCTTTCTGGAATCAAATATCTCATTAACAAGACCCATCCCCTTGTGGATGTGAATGTAATCTCCAAAAACAGATATTCCAGCTGATTCCTGTCCCCGATGTTGAAGAGAATAGAGAGAGAAAAAGGCAATTTTTGAGGTCAGATCCTCATTTTCACAGTATACTCCTACAACACCACACATCTCAGCATCTGTCCTTTTTCTTCACAACCCAGCTGTAATTCCTTATTCTTCTGCTTTTTCCAAACCCACAGGAAACACAGTATCCTTTTCTCCTGTGAAATGAAACCTTTCCACATCTTCTGCACTTAATATGGACGATCTTCCTGCCTCTTTTACCCATTGAAGTTGTGCCATCTGACATGGAATCACCTCACTGAGACGGTGAAACAAAAACCACGGTATCTCCCCTTATCACGACACTTCCAAGCTTTTTCACAACTTCCCCATCCTGTATTTCCTCCGCATTGATAAGAACGAGATTCATGTGAATGTCATATCCATCGAGTACCCCTCTGAATTCCCTTCCACCCTTTAGCCTTACAAGCACAGAGGTATTCAGGGATCTGTTCAGAACATCAAGTGGTCTTGCCATTTTTTAATCCTCCGTGAATTTTTTAATCCCAGTAAATTTGAGTGTATTTAAAAATATCGGATGAGACCATGAAAAGGCAGAGACTCAGAAAAAAAGAAGCAAAGAGAGTTGCAGAGGAAATAAAGGTAAATTTCAGGATAGAAATTTCAGGAGAACTTGACAGAGTGGAGGTTGATAATAGAACAGTGCTTCTTGTTGATGGAGAGCCGTTGATTCTTGAACATAACGGGAAGCACTATTTCACGCTATATGGCATAATGAAGTTCAAACCTGAGAGGGGTAGGGTTGTGGTTGATGAGGGGGCTGTGAGGTATGTAATGAACGGGGCAGATGTGATGAAGCCCGGAATTGTTTATGCTGATGAGGAATTGAGAGAAGGCGATTTTTGCTATATTGCTGTTGAAAAGAAGCTCACTCCATTGGCTATTGGTGTTGCACTTGTGGATGGGGTTGAGATGATCGGAAACAAAGGCAAAGCTGTAAAAAACATCCACCATCTGAATGACAGAATCTGGAAATTCTTTCTTAAAAAGTAGTGGATCGTTAAAATTGCTATTTCACGAGAAAAATATCTGTATGGAGTCTTAAAACTCTATATAAGCCCCAGAAACTCGAGTGCTTCAACAACACCATCTCCATCTGGCTTTGATGTGACAATATCCGCAATTTTTTTGAGCTTCAGATGTGCATTTGCAACAGCTATACCCATTCCAGCAGCTTCAAAAAGCTCAACATCATTTTCAGAATCTCCAATTGCGGCAAAATTCCCGGGATCGATACCCATCTTTTCTGCAATGTATTCAAGAGCCTTTCCCTTGCTGACATCGGCATCGATTATGTGATACGCAAACCCAGAATCTATGAGCCTGACTCCATAATCCTCGAGGATTTTCTCCGCATCCTCCTTTTTGAAAGTTCTTCTGAGACAGATTTCAGCTTTTCTGTAGCTGTCATCCAGCAAGACAACATCAAATTCTTTTTCAAGAGCCCGTAGAGCTCTGTAACATTTCTCCTTATCTCCAAGAACTATATCTTCACCATCATATTCAAATCTGACAACACCACCATTCTCACAGATGACCGTGTCTGAAATGCCAATGAGTTTTGCTGCAGCCCTTGCAAAACATGATATATTTCCTGTTGCAAGAACCACTGGCACTTTCAGCCTTCTCAGAGCCTCAACCGCACTGCAGTTTAGACTCCTTCTTTTGTCAGTGAGGGTACCATCAATGTCAATAGCTATGGCTTTTATTTCCATGTGAAAACCGAAATTCATAATAATTTTAATCTTCCGCTTTCTCCATGACATGGCTGGATTTCAGCAGGGTCGTGCTTATTGGAAGCATATTCTACTCACGACATAGAATTGTTGAGGATCACAGTAAAGGTGTATTTGACAGAGAGAAAGCTGAGGAGCTGATTAACAGGCAGGAGGAGCTTTCAGACAGTTACGGGATTGATGGCATACTGGATGTTGTGGCAGAAACAAGAGAGGCGATTGTAAAATACCTGGATTTTGTTGGTGATCTCACAGATAAGCCCTTCATCCTCGATGGATATCTTGAGGCAAGAATTGAGGGGCTGAGATATGTTGAGGAGCATGGAATGGTTGAAAGGATTATATATAACTCCATAAACCCAATAAACACAAATGAAGAGTTGGAGAGCATAAAGAAGGTAGGGGTAAAGAGTGCTGTTGTGTTCGATTATGATCCATCCTACACATCACCGAGCAGAAGAATTCTCCTGCTTTCAGGAGATGGAAGAAAGGAAGGATTGATTCCAAGAGCAACCAGGCTCGGGATAGAGAACATTATGATTGATGTTGTGCCAACTGATATAAGGAGCCTCGGTGAGGTCATAGAAACACTCTTGCTTGTAAAATCAACCTACCCCTATCCAACTGGATGCGGTCCTGCAAATGTCAGTTACTACATGGCAGATTACCTGAAAGAAGAGCTTGACACAAAAATTCTTGTAAGCAGTGTTGACAGCATAGCTCAACTTTTCAGCGACTTCATATTCTATGGACCAGTTGAGAGGGCTGAAATAGCATTTCAGAGCGCATACATAATTGAGGAGATAAAAGAAGGTATGAGCATGAAGCTTCACGAATTCATAGGTGAGAGGTATGATTGAGGAGGTTGCCGAGAATGGGCTCAGACTGCAGAGAGAGTGTGTGAGAGCCATAGAAAGATACAGGTTCAGTAAATTCAAATTTGAGCATGCAAAGGGATTTGTAGATGCTGTTGAAAGCATGAAACCCCTTAACAGTCAGAACAGCGAAGCATTTCAGCTTTACAGGATGTCTCTTCTGATCCACTACAACACCCTCAGATCTCTTACGGAGTCAATAAAACCATTTGAATCAGCCTTTCTTGAGTGGATGCAGACACCCGTTGCATTTGAAAGACTTAAAGAACTTGATTCGTCATTCAGAGAGAGTGTTGAGATTCTTGCAAAAACCATAGACGAGAGTGACGAAATTGTTGGAATTGAGGCTATGAGGCTTGCAAATGGATACTATGGAATTACATCCGCAAAGGATTTTGCAGCCATTCCAGGCTCAACACTGAGCGTTCTTGCAAAAATTGTGGAATGGACGGGGATAGACAAAGAGCATGCAAAGACAGTACTTGCAAGCAAGTCATGGGGACTGCTGACATCATACGTTTTTGGAGACATGTTTTTACTTGCTCTCAAGGAAACCGGGAGTATCCAGAAGGCACTTGAAGCTGAGAAAAGAGCCATGAAAAGAATGCTCCTTGAGCCGGTTGAAATGCAGGTAAGTATTATGAAATCCTTTGGCTTCGAATCATTCAGACCTGAGGATTATTACAAGGTCTACACCAAAAAGTTCACACCCTGCATAGATTCAGCTTTCAAAGAAAATGTTCATCCCGCCAACATCGTTGTCCTGCCAACCCATGTTGGAGATGTTGGACATCACATTGGCTGGCAGTACTACAGCATATGCAGGGATGAGATGAACATGGATATCCTTCAGACTCATTACAGCCTTATGGAGATGAATATTGGGAAGGCGGTTGAAAACGGCTTTATCAGGAGCATATTTGATCTCTCAACATTATTCACAGGCATATCAGCATCCTACATCTACAGACTTCTCAGCGATGAAGGTTTTACTGCAGACATGCTTACAAGGCTCTTCACCGAAAGGTTTTATCACAGCATAATCTCAAATCAGTTCAACAGGTATGTTGTCAGGGAACTGCATGTCAATGACTTCATAGATTTTGCAGCGAGGGGTGAGAGAATAGGCAGAAATGAATGGAAAATAAGGGACTACGAGATAGATTTTTCACCACTTGAGAAATCAGCCTATCTCAATTCAGGAGAACTGTATGCATTCCCATTCTGCAACTCAGCAACAAGATTTGCCTCGCTCATGAAGTTTGTAGACATGCCATGCCTTCTGGCTCCAGAACCACCGAGCATCACTGTTATGGTGAATGCAATTTCAATGAACCCTGAAAAGGCATTCCCACCTGTAAATCTGTGCAAAGGATGCGCAACTGCAGAGATTCAGCCGGCAAGATGCTTGCTCTGCAAAGCCAGAAGCGTGATCTGAAAAGCTTTTATTTTTCACTTTTGTAATTCAGCTATGAAAAGGGAGGAAATACTTCAGATGTTTGAGGAGGACTGTGATCAGAGAATTTTCTGGGTCTCGACATGCGATGATCTGCCTCATCTTGCCCCGGTCTGCTTCGTGAGATGCATTAATGGTAGAATAGCTGTGGCATACAACTTCATAAAAAAGACAGCCAAGAATGTTGAGAAAAGCAGGAAAGCAAGCATTGGATTTGCTGAAAGGGGCGAGAAGGGGTTTTACGGTTACCTTGTCAAAGGAAGGGCATGGATAGATTACAGTGGAGAATTTTTCAGTGAGATTAAGGATTTTGTTGAAGGAAAAACGAAGGGCAAAAGAAGTCCAAAAGGAGCATTGGTTATTGAACCTGAAGAGATTTATTCTTTATCGCCAGGAGAGGGAAAGAAGAGGCTGTACTGACCGAAGTTCTTAGGGGATAGTGTTATCTTAACACCTCATAATTTTTTAATGTGAATCAGAATGGGTTTGAAGTAGACTTCTGCAGACACTGCAGAAATTCTCTGTTTGATCTCAGAGCTTTGAAAGGTGAAATCGAATCAATTGCATTAAACTCACCACATTCAGCAAAGAGAAGTCACGAAAGAATCAAGGCAGGATTCTCAGCATGTCCAAATGCATGTTCGGCTCCGCAGATAAAGGATTTTGGAGTGATAGCATTTATCATCCCTGAATTGGATCCAGAAAAATGTGTATCATGTGGTAAATGCCATGAGGCATGCAGGGAGAATGCAATAGATTTTCACATGCAGCCTGAGTTCAATGAGAACTGCATTGGTTGCGGGGACTGTATGAGAGCATGCGAACATAATGCAATAGCTGGCTCTGTTAAATTCAAACTGCTTGCAGGAGGGAAGCTCGGAAGACATCCAAGGTTTGCGGAGGTTTTCATGGTAACAGATGATCCCTCAGTCATTGAAAAAATCTTCAGAAGGGTTGTTGAAATATCTGAAAAGCATGAGAAGAGGTTCAGTCATATCGATGGGTGTGTTGAGCTGCTTTCCTCATTGGTGAGGGAGTGAATTTTTAAGTCCATTTTGTTTGCTGTTTTCATGCTTGTCATCACAGACAACCACATGCATCTCTACAACCATCTGAGATTTAAGGCATTGAAGCAATTTAAGCAGGCAGGAGGTACACATGTTTTCCTTGTCTCACTTCTGAGCCACCATTATGGGGTTAACCCTTCAAGCGGTCAGGACTTCAAGGCAATATTTGACGAGCACATCAGGCTGGTTGAGAAGGCAAATGAGATTGTCAAGGCCTATGCTATTCTCTCAGTTCATCCTGCAGAGATCACGATTCTGTCAAAGAGATGGGGAGTTGACAGAGCAGGAGAGATAATGAAAGAGGCTATTGAGGTAGCAGGACAGTATGTGGCTGAGGGAAAGGCTGTTGCAATAAAATCGGGAAGGCCACATTATGAGGTGAGCGAATACACCTGGAAGGTGAGCAACGAGGTGATGATGCATGCCTTTCAGATAGCAAAGGAGGTTGGCTTTCCTGTGCAGCTACACACCGAAAGCTATACAAAGGAGGGGATGGTGGAGATTGCAGGGATGGCAGAAAAGGCTGGAATTAAGAAAGAGAAGATCATAAAGCATTTTGCTCCTGCAAAAGTGGATGAGTTCGCTGGAACAGGTTTATTTCCTTCAGTTATTGCAATAGGTGAGAATGCAGTGAAAGCAGCAAACCAGGGAGACAGGTTTGTTCTTGAAACAGACTACATAGATGATATAAAAAGACCCGGAAGCGTTCTTGGACCTAAAACAGTTCCGAGAAAGATAAATGAGCTTTTGAATATTGGATTTGATGAGGATTTTGTCATGAAAATATGCAGGGATAATGTAGAGAGGATTTACCGCATTGAGATTGAGTGATAAAACATTAGGTCAATCGAAACATTTATAAAATTTTAGGTTCTCCTAATTTAACGGTGTTTAGTATGATAGGTCAGTTCGTGATAACGCTGAGAGAGGGGTTCGAGGCAATACTCCTTGTGGTAATAGTAATAGCTTACCTCAAAAAAACAGGCAGAGCTGGTGATCTTAAGTATGCCTACTACGGAGCACTGACAGCCTTAATTGCTGGATTTGTAATTGCTTTTGGTGTTCTTTCATTTTATGGTGGACTTGAAGGCGAACAGAAAGAGCTTTTTGAAGGCATCGCATCTTACCTTGCGGTAGGCGTTCTCACCTACATGATACTGTGGATGGCAGGCAAGGACATAAAAGGGGAAATTGAAACAAAAACAAGCCAGCGATTTGGCTGGGGAATAGCACTTGTGACTTTTATCTTTGTTGTGAGAGAGGTAATAGAGACTGTTTTATTCCTCACACCGTTTGTTGCCCAGGATGTAACAGCAACTGCAGTTGGAGCAAGTGCAGGCATAGCTGTTTCACTTGTATTGAGCCTTGCAATACTCCGATTCGAGTACAGGCTGAGTTTAAGGAAATTTTTCTACATCACAAGCATATTGCTTGCATTTATCGCATCGGGGCTGGTTGGGTATGGAACCCATGAGCTAATTGAAGTTGCAGAGTCAAGGGGATACGAATCCTGGTTGTTTGATAAAGCCTACGATCTTGGCATTGATGAAAGCAACCCACTTCACAATAAAGGCATCATTGGAAGCATCTTTTCAGTTCTAATTGGATACTCTGCAAGCATGGAATACCTGAGGGTTTTCCTGCAGTTCGGATACATGGCTGTAACCCTTGGTCTCATACATCTCAGCTACAGGACGAGAATCACCAAAGCTCTAAGCAAGAGGTCTTCCCCTTCCTGAAAAAATCCCATAAATTTTTAACAGACTTCAATTTATTTTTCAGCATATGGAGTACATTTCCCATCTTATGATCAAACCGAAAACTGTTGAAAGAAGAAACTATCAGCTTTCACTTGCCGCATCTGCACTGCTTTCAAACACAATGATTATCCTGCCAACAGGTCTCGGAAAGACAGTTGTTGCACTGCTTGTGATTGCATCAAGACTGCTTAATGAAAGTGGAAAGGTTCTGTTCCTTGCTCCCACAAAGCCACTTGTTGAACAGCATGCTGAATTTCTGAGAAAAACCCTGAACATTCCTCAGGATGAAATAATATCCATAAGCGGAGAAACGTCTCCTGAAAAAAGACCTGAAATGTACGGAAATGCAAGGATAATTGTTTCAACTCCCCAGGTTATTGAAAATGACATAATTTCTGGTAGAATCGATCTCAGAGATTTTGTTCTTGCCATATTTGATGAAGCCCACAGGGCAGTTGGGAATTATTCCTACGTTTTCATAGCAAAGGAATTCATGGAAAAATCCAAAAAACCACTCATTCTCGCCATAACCGCCTCTCCCGGAAGTGATCCTGAAAGGATCAGAGAAGTTATCAAAAACCTCTTCATAGAGAATCTTGATGTCAGGACTGAGTATGATCCCGATGTAAGGCAGTACGTCGCATCAAGAGAGATTGAGTGGATCAGGATTGAAATGCCTCCTGAACTTGATCACATTAAAAAGGAGTTTGAAAAAGCTCTTGAACTGAGATACAGAAGGTTTGAGAGACTTGGACTTGAAATTGGAATACGAGATCTGTCAAAAAAGGAAATGCTTGCATTGCAGGAAGCTATCCAGAGCCAGGCTGGTGAGACAGGTGAGCAGATTTATTTTGAAGCTCTATCAATTCTCGCAGAAATAATGAAGATTCAGCATGCTATTGAACTGATAGAGACTCAGGGAATCCAGGCTCTCAAAAAATATCTGAAAAGGCTTTTCAGGGAGGTGAAAGGTAGAGGGAGCAGAGCATCCAAGTCCCTCTTCGAAGATCCTGTATTCAGAGAAAGTATGATAAAATCACTCAAAACTGACCTCGATCATCCGAAAATGGACAGGCTTGTTAAAATTTTAAAGGATCAGATTGCAAAGGATCCGGATTCAAGAGTTATGGTCTTTGCAAACTTCAGAGATACAGCTGACAGAATCGTCGAGGTTCTGGGA
>JALURI010000010.1:0-6287 GCA_027016965.1 Geoglobus sp. | reverse complement strand
GTAATTGTTTCAGGGTTGAGAAGTTCATCGGTCAGGCAAATCGGGAGGATGACAGGGGAATGAGTCAGAAACAGCAGATTGAGATCTTATCAAAGTTCAGAAACGGTGAGATAAATGTTCTTGTTTCCACAAGTGTCGGAGAGGAGGGGCTTGATATACCTGCTACAGATCTTGTTGTTTTTTACGAAGCGGTTCCATCAGAGATAAGGGCAATCCAGAGGAAGGGGAGGACTGGAAGAGGTAGAGAAGGAAGGATTGTTGTTATGATAACAAAAGGGACGAGAGATGAGAGCTATTATTGGGCAAGTGTGAGAAAGGAAAAGATGATGTATGACATGCTTTACAGATTGAGAGATGAACTCCGGGCAAAAACTGCACCAACTCTTGAGAGATTCATTGAGATTGAAGAAAAAATATCGAGCCCTCTGATATACATTGACTCAAGAGAGATGAGGTCTGGAATAGCCAAAAGATTGAGAGATAAAGGTGCAAAAATAGAAATAATAAATCTCGATGTTGCAGATTATGTTCTGAGTGAGAGAGTTGGCGTTGAAAGAAAAACCGTAAATGATTTTCTTGACAGCATTGTAAGCGCTGAAAAGCTTTTTTCCCAGATCCTCAATCTGAAAAAAAGTTATCCAAGACCCATTTTGATAATTGAGGGCGAAAACCTGTACGGCATAAGAAGGATCAATCCCCATGCGGTAAGAGGGGCCATAGCGAGTATTGCTGTTGATTTTGGCGTACCTGTAATCTTCACAAAAAACGAAAACGAGACTTCTGATTTCCTTTTAGCAATTGCAAAAAGAGAACAGGAAATAAAAAGCAGAGAGGTAGTTCTCCATGCTGAAAAGACAAAGAGAGACCAGAAAGAAGAACTCGAATACGTTGTTTCTGCGATACCAGATGTTGGACCCGTGATAGCCAGAAATCTGCTTGAGAGGTTTGGAACCGTAAAAAGCTTAGCCAATGCTGATGTTGATGAGCTCATGATGGTTCCAAAAGTTGGAAAAAAGACAGCAGAAAGAATATGGAAGTTCTTCAACACAGACTACAATCAGGTGAAGTAATAGTGATGGTTGCATTCAAAAATATCACGAAGCCGAAGGCTCTGATAATTAGGATTTAATTACTGAAAATAATTGATGAAATGCAGGAGAATTGCCGAAATGAAAAATTACGTTGAAAAAATTGAGGAAAAAACAGATGTTGTTTATGTTGGAAGGAGTATTTCAAATCTCATAGCTGAAGGTCATACACAGGCTGTCTTCCAACTATCCTATCCTGAACTTTTCCGGAAATTTTTTGCCCTGAATATGTATTCTGAAAAAGTCATCTCCATGACAGCTCTTGCACCCCACACCTCTTTCCATATGGATATTCAGCAGGTTTCCGTTACTTGGGGTGAATGGATCAGGATAACCGTGGCATGACCTGCAATCCATTTTTTCCAGATCGAAATCAGCATGACATTTTTGGCAGTCCGAGTACCTGCTGTGATGAAGATTTCCTATTTCACTGATCTCATTTTCACCTTTCGTATGGCAGTAAACACAGAACTCTGATCCATCCAGATGTCCCTGAATGCTATTTGCCTGAGGAACATATTCTCTGTCTGTATTCATGTGACAGTTTTCACAGACAACTTCCTGGTTTTTGTCTGCTATTCCATTAGCCGTTTTTGTCGGGGATGGAGTAGGTGTAATTTCTCCAGTTATTGCAGGCATGGGTGTTTTTTCAGGGACTTCGGGTTTCGGGCTTTCCTGTACGCACATGAAAAAAAGCGGAGTCAGGAGTATCATTGTAAAAAATAGAATTGTTTTTCCGTTCATGATAAATCAGATGCGGGATTACTGCTCAACAAACCTGTTGGCACTCTGATGCAATCCGCCAATGTCTGTTCCATGGCAGACTGTGCAGTACTTGCCTCTCGGGAGGTGTATATTAACAAGGTTTCCATAGCTCGGCTTTGTTGGATCCGGGTATGCATGACAGTTTTCACAGACAGTCCTTCCTTCTTCTATCGGCTGTGGAATGCTAATCTTATCAGGAGTTCCATGGCATACCTGACAGTCTATATTAATTGTTCCAGAACCGACATGGATTTTATGGGGATCCCATCCATGACAGTTTCCGCAGAGCTGTCCACCCTGGAGGTGGGGGACATAATCATTTGCCTTGGAGTGACAGACTGTACACTCAACAACAGGTCCTTTTGATTCTGCTTTCTTTGGAGTTGTTTTTGGCCTGGGTGTGGGAGTCTTTTCAGGTGCAGGTGTTTTTTCCGTTTTGGGTGTTGCTGTTTTCTTTGGTGTGGGGGTTTTTTCAGCTTTTGGAGTTGTTTCTGGCTTCTTTTCCTGCTGGGCACATCCAAGGATCAGCGCTCCCAGCAGGATGAGTGCAAAAAGTAAAATTACTTTCCGGTTCATACTGATCTACATATATCTTGAATATATTAAGATTGCGATTGATTTCAGTGGTGATTTCGATTCAAATGCCTAAATCAACTCTGATTCTTCAAACACCTCGATGCCCTTGCCTGAAATAGCGAATGGTCTTGGTTTCCTCTGATGACCCAGCCTTCTCATCTTTATGATTTCAATGGAAAGTATTGCTTCATCAAGCTCATTTTCTCTGTATCTCTTCAGAACTATCAGCCCATCGGAAATATACTCCATTATTCCGAATTTTGAGTTTGATGGGTTTTCAATGCTACTCTCTCCCGTGATTATGGCTGTAGCACCTATGGATTTGACTATGGTCCGGATATTTGACAGAAATGAGTATCTCCCTGCATCATCAAAAAGCGTTTCGAGAATTGTAAGTGGGTCAATTAAAACCCTTGATGGCTTCATAGTCTCAAAAATCCTTCTCAGATGATCTTCAAATCCTTCAACTTTCCTTTTAACCTCCTCTGCATCAAGTCTGACCACCACAAGTCTATCAGAGTATGCTGAAAAGTCCATGTCATATCCTTCTGCCGTTTTTATTATTCCATTTTCATCCTCATCAAAGCTTATTATCAGGCACTTTTCTCTGTTTTTCAAGCCCTCATAAATAAAATGAAGTCCGAGTGTTGTTTTCCCAGTTCCACATGAACCAATCACAGAAACAAGATAACCTCTGGGTATCCCACCTTCAAGCATTCTATCCAGACCCTTTATTCCGGTTAAGGCAACCTCCACCATCATACCACCCTCTCATACTGGGTTATGGTAAATCCACCAGCAGGATCAATTCTTATCTGAAGCCTTGAGACTTTTTCTCTCTCAAGAAATGGCATCAGCCCGGCAAGCTTCATAAAGTGCATCCATCTCCCTGCCCACACCCTCTGATTTTCCCACTGAAAGAGAATAATTCCGTCTGAATTTGACAGAATCTGATTTTCAACATCCCTTTCAAGGACATCTTTTGTCAGAATGCCAAGTATTAAGAGGCTCCTTCTGAGAGAAATCTTTCTAATCCCTATCAGGAGGTGTATAAACTCGTTTTTTTCTATCTCTATCAGTGATGCTCTGTAAAGATCGGTTATGGAATCAATTATCACAATTGAATTTTCCTCAATTCTATCAAACAATTTCATGAATTCATGTATTACCTCCCCTTCTCTTTTCAGATCATAAATTGTAAAATCATCCTCTCCAATCCACCTTCTTGGAACAATGCTGTCCCAGAAGTAAAATTTCTCAAGACTATCGACTTTTATTTCATTATTTCCAATTACATCTCTCTCAGCAGGAAAGGTATTTCTGATTTCCCTGAAGATTTCTGATTCGTTTTTTGTGAAAGAAATAACCCTTTTTCTGGTTTTTTTATTTTTCACAAGCACATTGTATGCAAATTCGCTTCCTCCAGCTCCGGGTTCTTCAAGAATATAAACAAGCCCCTCCCTCAACCCATCGTATCTATCTATTACCTCTATTCCGGTCAGAAATCCCAATCAAACCACCTCAATAATTGCATCGCACATCAGTGACGCCTGGGCAAAGTAAACGGGATCGAGTTCATCCTCCAGAACCAGGATTATCGCAATGAAGCCCTTAAACCTGATCTTTCCAGTTAGCTGCCGGAGAAACTTCATCAGTGAGTCGCTGGACTTGTAAAGGGAAATGGTGGAAAGAGAGTCTATGTAAAGGAATTTTGGGCTGGAATCCACACGCTCCATTGCTTTTTCAATTGATACAGTAAGCTGAATTGGGTTTGGAGATTCAACATAAATACAGCTGTTATCTCCGGCAACATTGCTTGAGAACTGTTTGGTCACAACATCGATGAAAACGAGATTATCTACGTCAGCTCCAACTCTCTTCAGATGTTTTTTAAGTGAACCACAGGGTTTGTTGAGAGAGACATAAACGACCTTCCCCATGGCTGTAAGAAATCTGATGAGCCTCTCGAATGAGTCAAAATAAGATGAAGGTGTGGCTCTGATAAGAATAACATCTGAACCCTTTTTTATTTCTTCCAGTAGTTTTCTTTCCAGAGGTGAATGTCCTATTGTCCCGGTCACCAGTAACTCACCTGCCCGCAGGGCACATTTTTGTGGCAGGAAATCGTACTCATCATAGATTTCCGAACATTATGTCGGTTATTCTTATATAAAATTAACCCAGAATTTCAGAGAGGCCGTCTTGAAAATCGGAGAATATTTAAACTCAGAACTGAATCACAGCCTCTTGAGGGGGCCGTAGGGTAGCCTGGTCATCCTTCCATCTTGGGGGGGTGGAGACCCGAGTTCAAGTCTCGGCGGCCCCATTTGATTTCTTAAATTTCAAGAAGTGGATTACACCTGCGAAGACAGCCTGGTAAGGATCTCATCTGCCATTCTGACAAAAACCTTCCTGGAAGATGAGAATATACCTGAGAACCTAAGGTGAAAAACAGTTTTTCCATTTTGAGCAGCTTTTTTGAGGAGTTCATCGTATGGAACTACCGCAAAAACACTCATGTGCTTGAAATAGTTCAATTCGTTTGACTCTGCCATATTCACTATGAAGCCTTCGTGAATGCCACCAATTGATGAGATGTACTTTAAAACCTTTATTGCATCCATGTAAGCAGGCTTGACATCTGCTGTTACTATAAAAATATGATCGGAGAGTCTCAGCGGGTAAACCACGTATTTGGAAAGTCCCGGAGCCAGATCAAGCAGTATGTAATCGTATCTGGATTTCAAATATTCAAGGAAAGCTCTCAATTTCTCAAAGTCTATTTTTTTCTGAACATCAACAATTGAATCTGTTGGAATAACATGAAACTCCGCATCCTTAAGCACAACTTTTCCAATTATCTGATTCAATTCAGCCTTTTCACTCAGATAGTGTGTAAGGGTTGCAGAGGGCGCCTCATCAAGATACATTTGGATGTTGGGTAAAGCAAAGTTCAGATCCATTACAAGAATTCTCTTTCCTCTCTGAGTGAGAGCTGAAGCGAGGTTTATCACAATTGTTGTCTTCCCAACACCACCCTTTCCAGATGGAAAAGCCAGAATCTTGCCCCCAAGACGCCTTAATTCAAAATATCTCGAAACAATATTTTCAAGCCTTTGCCTGAACTCCTGCATTCTTTCAGCTTTCATGGGAATCAATAATGATCAGAGAATTCTTGGAGACCTTCCCTCAACCTTCTTCTCACGAAGTATTCTGTGCTTTTCCATCAGCTGTCCTTTAAGCTGCTCGATTTCACCGGAAAGTTTTTCCATGAATTTTTTCATTTCTCCAATTTCATCTCTGAACTCTTCCACCATGTTTTTCAGGCTGTCAATGCCTTCAATCTCAAAAACAGTTTCTGCATCCCTGAATTCCTCCTGCACCTCTTCCTTCAGCCTTTCTATCCTTTCAGATAGTCTTTTTTCCAGTAATTCAATCCGATTTTCAATCTCGTGTTTCAGGATGTCTCCAATATCCTGACCATTTTGAGCTGCTTTTTCAGCCTGTTTCTTCAGCATTTCAATCTGGTTCTCAATGGATGAGATCCTGTTTTCGAGAATTGATATCCTGTCTGCAGATTCCTGCATCATATTTTCAAATTCAGGCAGGTTGCTGTCCAGTATTTTCTTCAGCTCTTCAAACAGAGAATCCCATTTCTCAAGCCTGTTTTCAAACTCCATTATCTCACCATTTATAGCCGTTCAGTTATTCATGAATTTCATATTCTCCTATTAATTGTGTCTGCAGATCTCTCCATTAACCTCATCCACTGGACAAATATGGGGATGGGCTTCATTTTTGGACTCTTAGGCTGGAAATCAGAAGTGCACCTCTTGCTGATGCGGTTAAGGGATTTTC
>JALURI010000009.1 GCA_027016965.1 Geoglobus sp. | reverse complement strand
GAACTCGGTGAATTTGGCTCTGTCGCTGGCATCAGCAATGCACCCAGGCCTGAAAGCGTCACCCAGGCTGATGGTAACATCATATTCTTTCAGCATCTCAAGGAGGTAGTCGAAGTTCTCGTAATAGGGATTCTCTTTGCCGTTGTGCATCATCCAGCCTATGGTAATGGCTCCTCCCCTGCTCACCACGCCAAGGAGCCTTTTGCTCTTCATCAGCCTCTCGACGCTGAACCTGTTCACGCCGGCATGAATGGTCATGAAGTCCACACCATCTTTGGCATGCTTTTCGATGACATTGAAGAAATCGTCCTCGTCCATGTCCACCATATTCCTGCAATCTCTTGCTGCTTGGTAAATGGGGACGGTTCCGAAGGGGACGCTGACAACATCCATTATCTTCCGCCTTATTACATCTATGTCCCCGCCGCTGCTCAGATCCATGACCGCATCAGCTCCATACTTCTGGGCGACGATGGCCTTCTGTATCTCCTCCTCCACATTCACGTAGTCAGCAGACGTTCCTATGTTGGCATTTATCTTTGTGGTCATGAATCTGCCAATAGCCCTTGGGCTGAACTCGTCATCCCGTAACAGGTTTCGAGGGATTACAACTTCCCCTTTAGCGATGAGCGTGAGGAGTTTCGATAATTCAATACCTTCATATTCTGCAACTTCCTTCAACCAGTCTGGGGCAACGCCCCTTCTAGCGTACTCCATGAGGGTTTCCATAGCTGAGAGTGAGAGGCGAGATTATAAAATGGTTTTCCAGCATTGAATGTTCAGGCTCAACTGGCCGTTTTTAACTCATGCCTTTTGCGTGCACCTGCATTTCACATTTACGTTGCACTGTGCTGTGAAGTGGACAACAGTTACCAAAACTATTAAATAAACGATAATAATTAATCGCAAAGAAAGGTGGGATGGGCATGAGATGGATTCTATTGCTTAGCATTCTGGTTGTAGCGTTGTTTGCTGGGTGTGCCCAGCAGGCTGAGAAGCCCAAAGCGACACCAGCGGAAACTCCTACTGAGACGCCGGTACAAACCCCTGCAGAGAAGCCGAAACCCGAGGTTGAAACGGTAGTCATTGGAGCACCCCTCAGCCTCTCCGGCAAGTATGCGAAGGAAGGACAGATGTCCTTATGGGGTGTAAAAGCTGCAGAGAAGTGGATAAACGAGGTTTATGGAGGCATAAAGGTTGGAAACAAGGTTTACAAGATAGAAGTGAAGTATTACGATGATGAGTCAAAGAAGGAAAACATTCCGAGCTTGGTTGAGAGACTTATAACTTCAGATAAAGCCAACTTCCTGCTTGCACCCTACAGCTCCGGCCTCACTCTTGCAGGAGCACCGATTGCTGATAAATATGGAATTATATATATGAGCCATGGTGGTGCAAGTGACCGCATCTTTGAGCAGGGCTTCCATTACGTTGTTCAGACACTCAGTCCGGCAAGAAAGTACCAGACCGCAGTCCTAGATATGGTCAAGGAGCTTGACCCGAATGCAAAGAAGGTGGCCATGATCTATGAAGACAACGAATTCGCAAAGGCGGTCTTTGCAGGAGCAAGAGCACATGCTGAAAAGCTGGGTCTGGAAGTGGTATTTGACAAAACCTACCCCAAGAACCCCACGGATCTGACACCCATACTCTCAGAGATGGCTGCCAAGGAGCCTGACGTTGTGATTGGGGGAGGACACTTCGCTGATGGTCAGCTCCTGGCCCAGCAGATGGCCGAGCTCAAGATAAACGTGAAGGCAATATCTATACTGGTTGCTCCAGCCCTTCCAAGCTTCTACGAGGCGCTGGGAACGAAAGCCGAAGGCATTGCAGCTCCAGCCCAGTGGGAGATCGGTGCAGCTTACAGTCCAGAAGCGGCCAAGGAGCTGGGAATTGACTGGTTCGGGCCTACACAGGACGAGTTCCTGAAGCTGTTCAAGGAGTTTGCAGGCAGCGATAAACAGCCAAGCTATCATGCAGCAGAGGCTGCAGCAGCCATACTTGCTTACGCTAAGGCTATAGAGAAGGCTGGAAGCATTGATAGCGATGCTGTCAGAAAGGCTATGAACGATCTTGACTTCATG
>JALURI010000008.1 GCA_027016965.1 Geoglobus sp. | reverse complement strand
GCTGAAATCATAGAGATAGCCAACATATTCAGGGCGAGAATTGTTGATGTTGCAAGGGACTCAATGATCATAGAGGTTACTGGAGATGAGGATAAAATATGTGCCTTCATCGACCTCATGAGGCAGTATGGAATCAAAGAGGTGGCAAGAACAGGGAAGATAGCTATGCAGAGGGGGAGCAGATCCTTGGAATGAGAGAGTTCAACCCATTTTTTAAAAAATTTTCAAAAAATCTTGAGAGAGTTGCTGTTGTTTACCCAAACAGATATGTTGGTGGAATAACAAACCTTGGACTACAGAGGATCTATTTTGAAATAAATTCAGACAAAAATTACATGGCTGAAAGATTTTACACAGATGTTTTTGAGGGATTGAGGAGTGTTGAGTCCGGATCATACCTTGACAACTTTTCCATTGCTCTCTTTTCCCTGCAATATGAGGAAGACATCTTCAATGCTCTCAAAATTCTGAAGAAAAGCGAATTTAAAGGAAAAACAATCGCAGGAGGCCCATGTGTTATCCAGAATCCTTTTCCATTTATCAGCATTTTTCACAGGCTTTTTATTGGGGATGTCGAAAATATGGTCATTGATGTCATTGAAGACAGAAATGCTGAGGGATTGCTACCATATTCCTTTAAAAGAAGAGTTACAGAATTCGATTCAAAAATGAAAAAACAGATTGTTTCAGAGAACGCCTACGGCAGATCGATTCTGATCGAAATTGGGAGAGGATGTCCAAGGGGATGCAGGTTCTGCATTGTCAGGCAGATATACAGCCCAACAAGGTGGAGAAGTGCTGATGAAATCATTTCAATTGCTGAAGAGAACAGGAAGGCTGCCGATAAAATTGCAATAATATCTCCATCACCTACAGATTATCCTGATTTCAGGGAAATAGTTCATGAGCTGAAAAGCATGGGATTTGAGGTGTCTCCCTCTTCAATAAGGGCAGATAAATTTGATGAGGAAATGGCAGAACTGCTGGGGGATGTAAGAACTCTAACTCTTGCACCTGAGGCGGGGAGTGAAAGGCTGAGAGAGGCACTGAACAAGGGAATTGATGAAGAGGACATTATGAATGCTGTTGAAATGGCAAGAAATGCTGAGAGAGTGAAACTCTATTTCATGTTCGGACTGCCGGGAGAGAGTTACGAGGATCTCGATCAGATAATCAGGCTTGTTGAAAGGGTGAGGGACGCGGGAAAGAGGGTTAGCGTTTCAGTAAATCCCCTTGTTCCAAAGCCCCACACACCGTTCCAGTGGATGCCTTACGGAGGTGATTGGACAAAGGATGTCCTTGGAAACATAAAAGAGATGAGAAGAAAGAGGAAATACCTGATTTCAAAACTCGGAAAAATCGCTGAGACAGATGTTGAGAGTGTGGAGAGGTTTGCGATTCAGACAGTAATATCACGTGGAGATGAGAGAGTTGGCGATTACATTGAAAGAAAGCTGACCCTTGCAAGGATAATAAAATCAGATCTGATTGAGTTTCTTGAATCTCAACCACCTGACAGGGAGTTCCCATGGGATGCAGTTGACATGGGTTATAAAAAGAGTAGATTGAAGAAAGAATTTGAGATGACACTGAAAAGACTTGAAATTGAAACCTGAAGAAATTCAGTTTTCTGATGAGGGCAGCAACAGCTTTAAATATTCTCAGATCAAGTTTTGAATGTGATATGTGAGAAATATAAAAGAAAAATTCTCCCAACTGAATGCAACTGGTATTCATGTACATACTGGACAGGTAATGGCGGTGTCTGTTTCGGCGGAAAATCGAGTTTCATATCCGCAGGGATTTACTCTTCAACTGCATAGACTTTGGTTCCATAAGAACTAAAAACTTCAGGCATACAGCTAAGGTCACTCTTCCCATACAGTTTTCTCTCGTAATTTCCGTAGATTATGTATCTGGCTTCATACTTCTTTGCTATCTCCCTTGCGACCTCGCATTTTGAGGTGTAAATGGCCTTTACATCTGCCATCCTTTTGGCGATCTCGTTGCCATTATTCCTCCAGTGAACCTCGTGATTGGGCCATGCAATGACTGCCTGATTTGCTGAGAAAGATGCAATTCTTCCGCTGTATGTGTAACTTCCCTCAACACCTTCAACAATAATGGCGTTTCTTCCATAAAGCCATTTCACAGTATTATAATCTCCGGGATATGTGTCCCTCATGAACTCAAGACCGTCCAGGGTGTACTCTGCCTTGTAGTGCCTTGCAGGAGTTGCAAAAACAGGATACACGAGCATGAGTGCAATCAAAACTGCTGCAATTTCCCTCCTTTTTCCGTACAGCCTACTTAGTGAATCTGAAAGAGCCGGGATGAGAAGAACCCAGGCCAAGAGATAGAACTTGAAGTAGGTGTTCATTCTGAAGTCTATGGCAATGAACTCGCATACAAGAATAAATGCCGATGCTGATGCAAGCAGAATGTCATCAAAGTCTCTTCTTCTCATGGCATAGAAAGCAGGAGGAATAAAAAGAAATGCTGGAATTAGGAAGAAGGGCAGAGCAAGTAGAAGAGGATATGGATTTTTTCTTATATCCTCAGCATATCTGAAGTAAGCCAGAGCCAGAAAAATACCCCAGAACATCAGAAACTCGTAAGGGGGGGAGAACTCCCATGTTAAAAATACTGGAGCAGATGTTTTCATTTCAAGCTTGAAGATCAAAATCAGAACAGCCGATATGACAACATGAGGCAGGTATTTTCTACCTTTACACAGCAGAATACCGGATGAAATCAGGAAAAATGCTGGAGCATCCCAGGAGTTTGTTGCAAAGAGTGCAAAATTCATAACAGGTATTGCAAATGAATACTCACCCTCTCTGTAGAATCTGTACAGTATTGCGATGAACAGGATTTTAAGAGGTATTGCAATTGTGTGGGCATGGAGGTCTGCATGTATGAAGCTGAAGTACGGAAATTCTGTTATTACTTTTCCGAATGTGCTGTCAGGTATTATCCTTGTTGAGTTCCAGTAGTAAATGTATTCCGGGAGTTTCCCTTTTGAGAAGACAGCAATAAGATCTTTGAATGAATAAATGGGTCCTGCAATTAAAAGTATGAGACCAATCCATCCACCTCCCTTCTCCCTAAGCAAACCGTAAAGCACTGAAAAGCTGACAGCGGAAAAGAAAGCCATTGCAACATTGTAGGCATATTCTGAAGGCATTGCGGTAAATTTTGCGATGACTGCTGCAATGACCTGTCCGAAGTAATAATACACATCCAGCCTCTCTCCTCCAAAATAGGGGTCAGGTGGTGGGAAATAATCGCTGTTGAGAATTGAGTTTAAGATTGCAGTATCCATGAACTTTTCTGCTCCATTCAAATCCGGAACAAGACTTCTGAGGAAGAGAAAGTACAGGAAAAAACCCAAAAAAACAGCTTCACCTTTGAAATCCAGTGTTCCAGGATCCTTTACAAGCCTGTATGCAGTATACGTCCCAACAATTAACGATGAGACGATAAATGCAGTTGAAAAACTCATGAAATGGGCGAGCAGGTATATTATAAAGCCAATAACTGTCAGTGAAAGAAGTTTTGATATGTAGCTGTCTCTGAAGGTTAGGGAGAAGAAAAACTGAATGAGCAGGAAAAGGAGTAGCTTTTCTATCATTTTCTCATCTCTCCCAGCTTTATCCCGAGCTTTATTGATGACACGAGACCGAGAATGAGTGTCATTATATTCTTGATCCCGTGGTCAGCAATGGAGACTGCGAGAGCCTGGCTTCTTGTTACAGTTGAGGACAAAATAAGTGTGAGAGTTGCCTCATAGGTTCCAATCCCACCGGGAGTTAGTGGAAGTATCTTTACAATATTGCCCACTGCAACAGCAAATCCGGGAAGATAGAGGGGAGAGTTGGTGAATGACAGGAGCACAATCCAGGAAACAACCACATCAATCATCCAGATCGAAAGTGAGAGAGGAATGAAAACGATGGCTTTCCTTGAGAATATTAGATCCCTTGCATCAGACATGACTCTCGCCACATAGCCCTTTGTTTTTGAGAGTACTATGACCCCACCTACAATCAGGAAAACAAGAATGAGCGCATAGACAAGTATTCCGAGGTGCTCAGCTCCAACAAACACCATGCCCGTAAACGCAATAATCAGGATTGCTATTATGTCATATATTCTTTCTCCGGCGAGTCCGCTAAAGCTTTTCTGATAGGCTATGCCCTTTCTTGCGTAAACGTATGCCCTGCCAAGATCGCCTATTCTGATTGGGGTGATTACATTCAGGCTCTGGCTGATTGAGGTTGCCATGAAAGCATAGCCCACTCCCAGATTTCCTCCAATTTCTCTCATCAACAGTTCATATCTAACACCTCTCAGAATGAATGAAATGGGATAGATCGCAAAAGCAACTCCGATGTAGGTTGGATTAAGCTGAATGAATGAAAGAAAAAGCTTTTCGGGAGATACAAAAATCAGAAGACCCAGAAATATGAGTAATGCTGTCAGAATTGAGATGTATAAAAAAAGTTTTTCAGAGTACCTGATCAGATTGGAGAGAAGGTACAGTGAAGTCTTGAAAACACTCACGGCCCCATCACGGTTATGGGTCCATGTTACAGGGATCTCCTTTATCTTCATCCCATCTCTCTGGGCTAAAACAAGAATCTCCGTATCCCAGAACCAGTGATTATCCCTGGCTTTATCTGCAATTTTCAGAATGCTATCTCTTCTGAATGCTTTGAATCCGCACTGATGATCGTGGATTTCTGATTTCAGCAAAAATCTGACCAGAAAATTGTACACTTTTGATGGAAAATCTCTTGTAAATGGACGGGAGGTTCTACTTTCTTTCAGAAGTCTTGATCCTACTACCATGTCATAGCCATCCTCTACCGCATTCACAACCTCCTTCAGATGGTGGAGATCTGTCGAGAGGTCAGCATCCATGTAGACAACAATATCTCCTTTCGCATTTTTTATGCCGTTCAAAACAGCTTTCCCCTTTCCGAGCCTCTTATCGCTGTGTATATGATGAACAAATGGATATCTTATAGCAAGGCTCTCTGCAATTCTGTCAGTCCCGTCTGTAGATCCATCCTCTGTGATTATTATTTCAAACTCTTTGTAATTCTTTTCCAGAAAATCTATGAGAGTTTCGATGTTCTTTTCAAGTCTCTCTGCCTCATTGTATGCCGGAATCACAATTGAAATCATTGAATTCAGATATTGCCGATTGTTTTTAAAACTATGGAGTGACCCCTGTATGATACATAGCCTTTCCCTCTTGATTTGATCAGCATCACCTTTTCCAGGGGTTCTGGCTTTAAATCCCTACCTTCTGAAAATTGAACAAACATGTCTGCATAACTCATTCCATATACCATTTCAAAAGCAATAAATGGTGTTGTAAGTCTGGCATTTATCTCAATAACGTATGGTGTGTCAGCCTCAATCATATCAACTCCAACATATCCTCTAAGCCCCTTTATTGCTGAGACTGCGTTTATCGCTTCATCCACAGTTTCTTTCTGAGCATGTTCAGGAACAACAGCCCCTATGTACTCAAAATTACTGAGAATCTGCCTGTTAACACTCAGAACATAAATGTCATCTCCTGCAAATAAACTTACACTGAGGTTTCTTCCCTCTATGTACTCCTGAGCTATGTAGCCATCTCTAATCTCACCACCATACACAATTCCCTCCCCTCCACATGAAACCCTGGGTTTGACCAGATACCTCCCATCAAGCTCATTGGTGGATGTTTCCGGCATGTTGACTTTATTTTTCAGTTTTCTGTAGAGTCTCCATTTATCGGAAGTTATTTCAATTGCTCTGCTTGAAGATCCAAGATTTTCAACATTATACTTCTCAATCTTATTTGTGAGTGTGAAAAGCGTCATTTCGTTCTCAGGAGCCACTATGAGGGCTTTGTCTGCATTTTCAAGACACTCATCAAAACTGGAATCTCTGAAAGGAAAGGTATCCTGAAATTCCTCCCTGACAAATGAGATCAGGTTGTAATACCTTCCAAATTCCATCATCCCTCTGAACATTGCCATTCCTTCAACAGCTATGCTGTCGGGTAGCTTTTCCATGCACACCCCATGCTCGTAGATAAAAAGAGTTTCATTCTTCCTCATGTTCCTCTTCTTCAGAATATTCATCCTCATTCAAAATAATAGCGACATCAGCAGAATTTTTCAGAGCTGTTGAAAATCCAGGCTCGGCACCAATGATTATGGTCTCCTTTCCCATTTCCATTGCTTTCTTCAAAACTGCCTTGAAGTCGGCATCTCTTGTGACGAGAGCAAGTGCATCAATACTTTCGTTGTAGATTATTTCCATTGCCTCAACAGCCATTCTGACATCAACGTCTCCAGATGTTATGACAGGCTCAAAGCCCTGGTTTTCAACAGCCTCAACAAGTTTATCTCCAGCATACTGGTTCAGAAACACCTTGGCAATTTTTATATCCCCATAATCGCAGAGAATTTCCCTTATTTCCTTCAGATTAAGATTGAACTCCTTTCTGAGCATGTTGGGACCATCAACAAGAACACCTATTCTTCTTTTATCTTCCTTCTTTCTGGATGAAAGTACTTTTTTAAATTTCTGAATTTTCGGTACATTTATCGATGGTTTTATGGGCATCATCATCACCAAACACCTGTCAAAGATGTATATCAAAAACTTGACCTGCATTTTTTATAAGTTTGTTGGAAACCTCATCATTATTAATGTCCATAATCTGTGAGATTTTCTGGTATGCATACTTTACATTGGAAGGCTCATTTCTGCCTTTCAGTGGAGATAAAAATGGGCTATCGGTTTCAAGAAGCAGATTATCTATACCAATATGCTCTACAATTTTTTTAACATTATTGGCGAAACATACCAAGGTTGAGATGGATACAT
>JALURI010000007.1:301-2087 GCA_027016965.1 Geoglobus sp. | reverse complement strand
CTAAAAAACCTGCTTTTTATTCAGTTGCCTTTTCAGGAAATGCTCCTGGAACCTGCTCAACCGGTCTTTCAACAGGTGCTCTATCGAACACACTGGCATGTCGGGTAGCCACATAAGCAAGTATTCCAGATGTCAGCATAAAAATCACAGCGAGTACAATAGTTATCTTCTCAAGTAATGTAGGAGCTGACGTGCCAAACACCGCCTGTGTGGAAGTTCCTCCGAACACAGCACCTATCTCTGACCCCCTTCCGAATTGCATAAGCACAACTATAACCAGGAGAATTGCCACCACAATGTGAATAACTTTTAACAATGTAATCATGACTTACCCTCACTTTAAAGATTTCACTTCAAGAGTTTTTACAATTATATCCTGAAAACTTTCAACATCAAGAGAGGCCCCCCCCACAAGAAAACCATCAATTTCTTCCACAGAAGCAAGTTCCTCTGCATTATCACTCTTAACACTCCCTCCGTACTGAATTGTGACTTCCTGGCCTGTGCCCTTTCCGAACCTTCTATCAAGCACTTCTCTTATAAAAGCATGCATTTCTGCAGCCTGTTCGGGAGTAGCATTTTTTCCTGTACCTATTGCCCACACAGGTTCATAGGCAATGGTTATCATGGTCTTAAGTTCATCAGGGGTCCTGTCTCCCAGAGAATTGAGCAACATATCTTCAACCACCTCCCTTTCCCTGCCTCCTTCTCTCTCCTCAAGCGTCTCCCCCACACAGAGAACCACATTAATCCCCCGTCTTAGAGCAGCCTCTACCTTTTTCTGAACAAAAATGCTATCCTCTCCGAATAGCAACCTTCTTTCAGAATGTCCCAGTATTACAAAATCAACTTTCAGGTCCTGGAGCATCGGGAGCGAAATTTCTCCTGTAAAGGCACCATTTTCCTCAAAGTGACAGTTCTGTGCACCGATCCTTAGACCTTTTCTCCTGGCTTCCTCAGATACGCATGCTATTGCGACAAAAGGAGGGGCTATCCCGCACTCCCACTTCTCTCCACATGATGGCGACAGGGACCAGTTGCTCACGTACAGCTTCGCCTCACTGCAGGTTTTATTCATTTTCCAGTTACCGTACACTCTTATTTTCCTCATTTTCTGCTCCTCTTTAACGCTTTTACTCCCGGCAGTTCCCGGGCTTCAAGAAGATGAATAAAGGCACCGCCACCTGTGGAAATATAAGAAATGCTTGACCACTGTCCGGTTTTTGTCACAGCCACATCGGTATCTCCTCCCCCCACAACCGTAAGTGCGTATGATCTGGCGAGTACTGACACCATGGCATATGTGCCTTTAGAAAACTGGTCTATTTCAAAAATACCCATTGGACCATTCCATACTATTGTCCTGGCATCATCCAGAGCCTCTGTAAACAGCATGATTGTTGCCGGTCCAATATCCACAGGATACCATCTCCGGGGCACGTCCTGAACCGGAACAACCTTAACGCTGGCATTCTGGCTGATCCTGTCTGCCACCACCCAATCCACGGGAAGATAAACTTTTACGTTTTTCTTTTTCGCCTTTTGAAGAACAGCTCCCGCGGCACGAACAGCTTTTTCCGGAATGATCACCTTTCCTGCATACAGGCCCATGGACATCAGAAAAGGAAAAGCCATGGCTCCTCCAAGAAGCAGCCTGTCAACCATGTCAACCAGTGAACTGATTGCTCCCATTTTACCTTCAATTTTCGACCCTCCAACAATGGCACAGAAAGGTCTTCCAGGATCCTGCATGATCTGACTGATATCGGAAAGCTCTAGTCTGAGC
>JALURI010000007.1:0-291 GCA_027016965.1 Geoglobus sp. | reverse complement strand
CGGCAAAAGCATCATTCACGTAAATATCGGCAATGGATGCAAGTTCTTTCGCAAACTTCTGATCATTGGCCGTTTCACCCGGATGGAATCTCAAATTCTCAAGTAGTAAAACATCCCCATTTTTCATTTTTTCAACCAGCTTTTTTACCTTTTTACCCACCACTTCTCCTGCGAAAGTAACTTCTCTGGCGAGATATCTTGAAAGCCTCTTGGCAACGTTTCTGGTGGAATATCTCTTTACCTTTTTTCCGCCCGGTCTGTCCATGTGGGTTGCAAGTATTACTTTTGCAC
>JALURI010000006.1 GCA_027016965.1 Geoglobus sp. | reverse complement strand
CTTTTGGATTATTCAAGAGATCTCAGAGCATTTCTGACCAATTCTGCAAATTACCTGTTTTTTCTTGCTTGGGTTAACCAGACTTAATATTTCATTAATAAAATAATTAAGAACCTTCTGGAGAAAATATTTTAAACCCTCTTTTAAACTCTTGCTTCATAATCTTACCTTAATCCGTAGGAGGCGTGTGCCGCAGCACTACGGGGTGATGAAATGCTGGTTGAAAAAAGTTTGCTTGAGGAAAAGATAAAGGAAGCAATTAACGGTGCAAAGAACAGAAATTTCAAAGAAAGTGTTGAACTTGCGGTCAATCTGAGAAATATTGATATGAAAAAGCCTGAAAACAGGATTGATCAGCTTGTAACCCTTCCAAAGGGACTTGGAAAGCAGAGAAAGGTGGGTGTTTTTGCGAGAGGTGACACAGCCCTTAAGGCAAATGATGCCAATGCCGATGCTGTTATATCTCCTGAAGATATCGATGAACTTGCAAAGAACAAAAGAGAAGCAAGAAAACTGGCAAACGGTATTCATTTCTTTGTCGCCGAAGCACCTTTAATGCCTGAAATTGGTAAAAAACTGGGACCTGTTCTTGGACCGAGAGGAAAGATGCCACAGCCAATACCTCCCGGCTCTGATCCAGCACCTTTTATAAACAGACTCAGAAACACTGTCAGAGTGAGGACAAGAGATAAAATGACCTTTCATGCACCCATAGGGACAAGAGATATGGACCCATCGGACATAGCTGACAATGCAATTGAGATACTCAAGGCTGTGGAAAATAAATACGAAAATGCCCAGCAGATTGTTAAGTCAATTTATGTTAAAACAACAATGGGTCCTGCAGTGAGGGTGATATGAGATGTCTGCTGTAAGGGGAAAGGTTCCGCAATGGAAAATAGAGGCTGTTGAGGAACTCAAGAGGGTGTTTCAGAAATATCCGGTTGTGGGGATTGCAGGATTCAGAGGAGTCCCTTCATCGCAATTTCAGACCATTAGAAGAGAAATGAAAGACGACGTGAGGATGAGGGTTGTTAAAAACACCCTTTTGAGACTTGCACTTGAATCCTTGGGAGGGAATTTCAAAAAACTGGAGGATCACATTGAAGATCAGGTTGTTGTTGTTGCATCAAAGCTCAACCCATTCAAGCTTTTCAAGAGACTTGAGGGTACAAAGGAGCCATCTCCTTTAAAACCCAATCAGATTTCACCTGTTGATGTTGTTGTTGAGGCTGGTCCAACAAACTTTCCTCCCGGACCAATACTCGGAGAGATTCAGGCGGGAGGCATCCCTGCTGCAATTGAAAAAGGCAAAATTGTTGTTAAGAACAACGTCACTGTGGTCAAGGCAGGCGAAGTTGTAAAACCAGAGGTTGCAAGGGCTTTAAACCTTCTTGAGGTAAAGCCAATTCAGATCGGACTTGAAACAAAGGCACTGATGGAGAACGGTATTCTGTTCACACCGGACGATCTTGCAATAGATGAGGCAAAGGTTTTCCAGGATTTTGCGGAAGCTGCAGGCAGAGCACTAAATCTGGCTGTGAATGCTGCTTACATGACTGGAGAAACAGCCGAAATTCTCATTCAGAAAGCATTTATGGACGCTAAGGGCCTTGCACTGAATGCTGGAATACTTGAGAGAGATGTTATTGAAGACCTGATATCGAAAGTCTACACTGAAATGCTCTCACTTGCATCTTTACTTGGTGAAGAGGCTCTGGATGAAGATTTAATGAGCAGAATTGGTTCAGTCTCTCAGGTTCAGCAGGTTGTAACCGGTGAGGGAGGGAAGGAAGAAAAGGAAGAGGAGGAAGAAGAAGAGGAAAAAAGCGAAGAATCTGCGTTCGAAGGTCTCGGAGCTTTGTTTGGTTAATCTAACGGGGTGATGAAAATGGAATATGTGTATGCTGCATTGTTGCTGCATTCTGCCGGAAAAGAAATCTCAGAGGAAAGTGTTAGGTCTGTGCTTGAGGCTGCAGGTGTTGAGGTAAACGATGCAAGGGTGAAAGCTCTTGTTTCAGCCCTTGAGGGTGTGGATATCGATGAGGCTATAAGCAAAGCTGCATTTACACCTGCTGTTGCGGCAC
>JALURI010000005.1 GCA_027016965.1 Geoglobus sp. | reverse complement strand
ACCATAGGCAGGCGGGAATAGTGGTTGTGAGGAAGAGGTTGGGGGGAAGGCTGATGATGCAGTCCACCAGATCCGCCTCGATGATTGCCTTTCTGATATCTCCCTCTCCAGATGTCTGGGAGCTCAAGCTTCCGTTGGCCAGCACGAACCCTGCAACGCCGTTTGTTGCAAGGTGATGGATGAAATGCTGTACCCATGCGAAGTTGGCATTCCCTTTTGGAGGGATTCCGTATTTCCACCTTACATCATCCTGCAGGCGTTCTCCACCCCAGTCACTGTCGTTGAAGGGAGGATTTGCGAGGATGAAATCAGCTTTCAGACTTTTGTGTAGGTCATTGTGGAAGGAGTCCGCGTGCGTTCTTCCCAGATTTGCCTCGATACCCCTGATGGCGAGGTTCATCATCGCCAGCTTCCATGTGGTCGGGTTGGACTCCTGCCCGTAGATCGATATATCATCGAGCTTGCCTCCATGTGCCTCCACAAATCTCTCACTCTGGACGAACATTCCTCCAGATCCACAGCAAGGATCGAACACTCTTCCTTTGTAGGGTTGGATCATCTCCACAAGGAGCTTTACAATTGAGCGGGGGGTGAAGAACTCTCCACCGCCCTTGCCCTCTTGCTGGGCAAAATTGCCTAAGAAGTACTCGTACACCCGTCCGAGGATGTCCTTGCTCCTGTTCTCCTTGTCTCCAAGACCTATGTCGCCTATGAGGTCGAAAACCTCCCCGAGCACCCGCTTGTCGAGTTCACGTCGGGCATAGATCTTGGGAAGCACACCCTTGAGACTTGGGTTGTCCTTCTCAATGAGATCCATGGCATTGTCCACGAGAGTACCGATCTCCGGTCTCTTCGATGATTTCTGTAGCTCACTCCAACGAGCCTCCCTCGGTACCCAGAAGATATTTTCTGCAATGTAGTAGTCCCTGATCTCCAGTTCCTGCTCAATCTCATCCTCATCCATGTTCTCTTCTCTGAACTCCTCTGTGAGCGCAGCCCGTTTCTCCTCAAATGTGTCTGAGATGTACTTGAGGAAGAGCAACCCCAGTACAACATGCTTGTACTCTGCCGAGTCCATATTTCCCCGCAGCTTATCAGCAGCTTTCCAGAGTTTGTCCTCAAATCCTATTGCTCCGTTCTTTGTTTTGTTTTTCTTTTTCTTAGCCAAAATCTCCCCTCTGAAGGTTCTGTAATTATATCTATAGAGCGGGCGAATAAACCTATCTCAGGACGCTATAGTATTATCGCAAATCTGAGATCAATATTGATATGTCTCCATAATTCCTTTATGATTTTTACCAAATATTAAATTTAATACAACAAAACCCTTCTCATATTAGCATTAGGAAACATCCTGAACGCTATCTTTCAACAGAGCAATGATTCTTTTAAGACCATTATTTGTGTCTTGCAGTACTTTTTTACATAATTCAATGTTAGTCAGATCAGCTAATTCATATTTTTCGAGAGTTTTCTTAAAGTTTTCACCCTTTCGATGTGCACTTGAAGTTGACCGTAATGCTTGTATCATAAATAGCCAATCAACATATTGACCAAGTTTTATTTCAGGTACATTAAAATGTGAAATCAAAAAATTACCTAATCGATAAATTTGTCGACTTTCACTCGAGTTGAGAGTTGATTTTAGTAATAATTTTGAATTTAATGCATCAGCAGTCAATTTTGCTAAATTAAGAATGAATTGATCCGCCTTATACGGTTCATCCGAAGTAGGAACAAAAAGAATCTTATAAAGATATTTGTCGCTTGTTGATAATGGTCGAAATAAGGGTTCACCATAATTCTCTTCAAATAGCTTGTTAATCTCTTTCAATAAGTGTTTAAAATAATCTATAGGGCCTGAAAATTTAGGAGGTATTACAAATTCATCCCTGTAAATAATTTCTTCAGGAATGTCACCTTGAGGAACTACGTTGAATTTTTTCCAATGTAATTGTTCACTATAGGGAAGATATTCTAGATCACAAAGATAAGCGATTAAATAATGGTCAGAAAACTTATCATAATTTAACCCCGAACTGCCTTCTATCGAAAACCCTTTTTCAGTTACTGTGTATAGTTCTGGGT
>JALURI010000004.1 GCA_027016965.1 Geoglobus sp. | reverse complement strand
GCCCTTGCATTTGCCTTTGAGATTGTTCTGATTTGGAGATACTCCAGATCGCTCGATATACTGAGCCTTGCAGGCTGGCAGGTTGTGACAGTTGGAATCCTTTCATCATTTCCTGCTTTGCTAACAACCGAGAGATTTGAAATAAACAGCTATGTTGTTTTTGCTTTAGCCCTGACAGGATTGCTTGCCACGTTTGCAGCTAAAATACTCCAGAACAGGTTTCAGGCGTACACAGAATCGGTTGATGCCGGAATAATTCTCTCCATGGAAGGACTGTTTGCCCACATCTTTGGTGCTCTGCTTATGAATGAAAGCCTGACAACCCTGCAGTATGGCGGTGTTATGCTTTTGATGATCGCATTAATACTAACAACAGCTGTGAAAAACATGAAAAAATGAGATGCAACACTTTTCAGAGCTTTTCTGCTTCAAAAAATTAAAAATTCAGTCTATTAGATGTTCTACAAACCAGTCTCTCGCAGCTCCAGCTGCAAGCTCAAAATCCTTAGTGTAGGCGTCAAAGTGCCCTCCTGGAAGCAAAACCAATTTCTTTGGTTCAAGAGCTCTTTGATATGCTTCGAGAGCCAGATCAGTTGGTGTCAGCACGTCACTTGCAGCAACAACCATCAGAAGAGGTGTTGGTGCAATGCGATCGATATACGCCCAGGGCTCATACTCCATCAGCATCTCAATGGAACGCAATGTGACTTCATTACGCCATGCAGGAGCTCTAACCTTCCCAGTTTCGGTAAACCACTGCCAGGAATCTGGAGTTGGAAGAGCACAGGGTGTTGAGAATGGATCTTCAGAAACAACAGGAATCATTGCCGGTGATTTTCCTGAATACCGGGCCTCTCTGTCGGCATCAAACTGTTCCCTTAACTGCACAAGAATGTCATTTCGCACAAGACGCTGAACATTTCTGTATCCGCTCACCAAGGGAACCTGAGATACAACACACTTCACCCTCCTATCAATTGCCCCAACCACAAGCACATGTCCACCACTGTAGCTTGACCCCCATATCCCTATTCTGTCCCTGTCAACCTCAGGTAATGTTCTTGCGAATGTTATGGCATGGCGGTAGTCCCTGACCTGAGCCCAGGGGTCGATTTCCTGTCTTGGCTCACCATCGCTTGCACCAAAGTTTCGGTTATCAAAAACCAGAACTCCGAGTCCTGCTTCACTGAAAAATTCAGCATAAGCATCAAGATACATCTCCTTCACAGCTGAAAATCCGTGAGCCATAACCACTGTTGGTCCAGGTCCTGTTGTCTCTTCTGGATAGTAATACCAGCCTCTCAGAGTAACTCCTTCTGCGTCAAACTCAATATCGCGACGCATACCATATCCCCCCTCCACAATCTTGATCCATTACCACTTGCAATTATCTTACAAATAATTTTCCCATACCTGTGGATAATGAGAAATCTCGGAGATTATTTTTCCATCATTCCTGACATAATCAATCAGCCTTCTGTAAACAGGATCTGAAGAGAGAGTTATGCTATCTCCGACCATAATTAAAAGCCTTTTTGCCCTGGTTATTGCAACATTGAGCCTTCGATAATCTCTGAGAAATCCAATATCTCCTGAATCATTGCTTCTGACAAAGGATATTATAATCACATCCTTCTCCCTCCCCTGAAATCCATCAACGCTTTTGACCTCACAGCTCAGAACATCCTTCAGCATTCTCACCTGATCATCGTAGGGTGAAATCACCCCCATTCTTCCCGATTCAAGACCCATTGCTGAAAGATTGTTCGCAATTACCTTAACGATTTTAACCTCAGCCGGATTGTAAAATGACCTGCTACCCCTCTTCTGAACCTCCCGTGAAGCAATCTCGGATGTGTCAATAAAAACAACAGAATTTTCAAGAAAAATCCTCTGAATGTAATTCTCTGCTTTTAAACTGAGATCCCTGAGAGAGATTTTTTCAACGCTCCTGTGGGTTTCAATCTGCCGGTTATAGAAAAACATTGAGGGAAATTCAGCAATTGATTTGTTACATCTGTACTGAACTGTCAGCATTTCTGATTTAAAGCTGTATTTCTCCATAAAAATTTCAAAAAGTGTTTTTTCAAGCTCCTTTGACTGAAAACTTACAACAACTGGAGGCAGCTGTCTGTGGTCTCCTGCAATGACAAACTTCTCAGCCATGTTCAGCGGGATGAGCACACTTGGGATTGTGGTCTGAGAAGCCTCATCCACCACGGCAACATCAAACATCCTTTCAACCACAAATGCTGTTGAGTTTGTCGTGAGAACAGCATCAGCATCACTTATCAGTTCATTTACAATTTCTCTCTCAATTCTCTCAGCCTCATCTATCAATTCCTGCAGTTTTTCATTCATCAGAATCCATTCAGCCATTGATCTGATTGTTCTTCCAGAGAGGCCTCTGCATCCACCAGTATTTCTCTCAGCAAGCTCCAGGATCTCTTTATCAGTTAAACCTCTTCTCAAGGAGGGGGCTGGTTTGTGCTCTGTATCTCTTTTCTCAGACATCTCTTCTACCTGTTCCCAGATCTCTCTCAGTTCTCCGTACCTCCAGTGATCTCTGATAAGGTGATCCAGAGACACGCTCTGAATTTCAGGGTTGATCCTTGACGGATGGCCTACTCTCACAGCCTCAACTTTTCCAGCAACTCTCTCAACAAGGTTATCAACTGCTATATTGCTTTCAGCTGTTGCCAGAACAGAATTCCCTCTTTCCACTTCCTGAAGTATGTATTCTGCAAGGGTTCTTGTCTTTCCAGTTCCAAAGGGACCATGGATTATGAAAAAGTCGGGGCTTCCAAGGGCTTTTGACACAGCATCAATCTGGGAGCTGTCAAGAGATTTATCAAAAAGTCTTATCTTCTCATGCTCACTTTCATAAACTCCATCATAGCCAAAAATAAGATTTATGACTTTCATCCCGTTTCTGCTGAGATTGTCAAGGTTCTCCTCCATCCTCCGGAAAGAGGTGTCATCGTAAAACAGATCCACCCTCACACCTTTCAGGTTCATATTAGGTGCTTTTGTGAATTCTACATCTATGTACCTTGAGCCCTTGCCAACAACCACCCCCTCAAATCCTCTGATCAGAGGATCTCCATTACTTGCGATCACAACGTCTCCGGGTGATATATCCGTTCTGATCTCCTTTCCTCTTCCAAACCTGAAAACAACCCTCTTCAGATCTCTGGTGAGTATTTTTCCGGAAAGATTCAGAATGGCTTTCCCATACCTTTCTCTCTCAAAACCTGGTAGAGATCTTATCTCGCTTATGGCTTTTTTTCTCTGCTCCTCTCTTTCAGATTCAATAAGGGATTTCAGATGTGTGAGGTATTCATAAACAATTGCATGACTCATAACATCACATCAGAAGTACGATCTTCGTCATCGCATCAGCTCAGATCCTGCCAAATTCACCATCTCGAATTTGCTTTGGCAGTGAAATTAAAAATGTTTCCCCCTCCCATAAAACCTTTCTCTCATGATTTTGATCAAAATTACTGCTATGGCAGTTGTTACGAAAACAGATACTCCTGCAAAGATGAACGAGCCTGAAAAACCGTACTTTTCTGCGATAACAGCAGCAGTAACCGGACCGAGTGCAAATCCAAAAGATCCGCTAAGGTTAAATCCACCGATAACTGCACCTCTCACCTCTTCAGGTGCAATATCGCCGCTCAAAGCTGAAGATGCTGGAAGCATTACCGCTGCAACAATACCTGCAATAACCAAAGAAGCTACAAGATATGGTGGCTCTATAAAACCGACAGTGGATATTGCGATACCATATATCACGCTCCCGTAGATGAGCGGTCTGATTCTACCATAGAGGTCTATGATCACACCGCCCGGATACTGCAAAAGTGCGAAAGGTATCATAAATGCAGATATGTAAAGACCTATGCTCATGGGCTCCATATGGTACATGAGACCCAGCATTATAGGGAACACACTTACAAAAAAGCCGGCTGTAAATCTGTCAACAAATGAAAATATGTAGGGAACCCCAAGCTCCTTCTTCTGAACCAGTATCCTCAATCCCTCAAGAACCGAGCTAACTCTGCTTACTGCAACATCATCAAGGAATATTACTGAGATGAGAAATGCGACAAAGATCATGATGGATGAGGTGTAAAAAGGCAGAACAGGATCTATACTCCCCATAAATCCGCCAAAAGATGTTCCAAATGCCATCCCAGCTGCTATCCCCATACCAACAAGTCCCATCCCCCTCCCATACCTCTCTCTTTTTTCCATATCAAGTACAACGGTCATTGCAATCGAATAAACCATCACAGTGAAAATCCCTTCTACAAACCTGAAAAATATCAACCAGTCCAGATCCGGTGCCTTGGCTTGCAAAAGCAGCATGATCGAGTTTCCAAGGAGACCTGCCGAGATAAAAACTCTTCTTTTTCCCGTTCTGTCAGACACCATCCCCCAGATCAGAGAAAATATCGCATAGGCAATCAGATTTACAGATACAAAGATGCCTGCCTGGGTCAGGCTTGCTCCATACCTGTCAATTACAAAATGCTTGATTACAGGGTAGATGGAGGTAACGCTGAACAGAAGCAAAAAGCAAATTACTCCAAGTGTCAGGATATGCCTCATTATCAAAAAGGTTCAGAATGTGATATAAAACTGAATTGGTTTTAGAGAAATCTCGGCACAAGCCCCTGCATCATCATAAGATCAAGAATGGCTATGGCGATCATTGCCTCACAAACAACAACAGCCCTTGGAACGATGCACGGATCATGCCTTCCTCTCACAACAATCTCTTCATTTTCAAGATTCCTCAGATTGACTGTTCTCTGCCTTTTTGAGATGCTTGGCGTTGGTTTTATTGCTACCCTCACAACAATATCCTGACCTGTTGTTATCCCGCCAATAACCCCTCCCGAATTGTTTGAGTAGAAGCCAACTCTACCCTTCTCGACAAACATCTCATCATTCATCTCACTACCTTTCAGCCTTGCAGATTCAAAACCTGCTCCTATTTCAACACCTTTAACTGCGGGGATACTCATAACTGCAAAAGCAATATATGCATCTGCCTTCATAAAAACCGGCTCTCCAGTTCCTGCTGGAACACCTTTCACAACAACCTCGACGATCCCGCCGATACTATCTCCATTTCTCATTGCATCCTGAATGCTCTCAATCACCATGGGCTCCTTTTCCTCATCTGGAAACCTGACAGGGCTCCTTTCCGACTTATGAAATATCTCTTCAACCTCGTCATCAGCTTCAGCTCTTATTCCAGCTATCTCTCTTGAGAATCCGTATATTTTTACTTCAAACTTCTCAAGGACTTTCTTGGCTATCGCCCCTCCTGCCACCCTTCCGACGGTTTCCCTTCCCGATGCCCTTCCTCCACCTCTCCAGTCCCTTATTCCAAATTTTGCGAAGTATGTGTAATCAGCATGTCCAGGTCTCGCAAGATCTTTTATGGGCAGGTAGGCTTTCGAATCAACATCTGTATTTTCAACAACGAGAGCTATTGGTGTGCCAAGAGTCAGATCATCAAGAACTCCTGAAAGGATTCTTACCTCGTCTTTCTCTTTTCTTGGAGATGTAAGAAAACCTCCCGGTCTTCTTCTCATGAGTTCTCTGTTTATATCCTCCTCCTTCAGCTCCACTCCAGCTGGACATCCATCAACAATGCATCCAACTGCTTTTCCATGACTCTCTCCAAATGTGGTTATCCTGAAAATCCTTCCAAAGGTGTTGCCTGTCATAAAACCTCAACTCTTGCTCCAATCTTTCTAAGGTCATCATAAAACTTTGGGTATGACACGCTAACGCATTCAGCATTATTCACAGTAACCTCACTCACAAGACCGAGCAGTGAGAATGCCATGGCTATTCTGTGGTCACCATAGCTGTCCACTATGCTATTCCTGACAGTTCCTCCTCTTACAATCAGGCCATCTTTTCGTTCTTCAGCATGAACTCCAAGCCTTTTCAAATTGTCAACTACTGTTTTTATCCTGTCGGTTTCCTTGATTCTGAGATGTTCGGCATTGAAAATCCTTGTTTCTCCCCTTGCAACAGCTCCAAGAACTGCAACAGTTGGAACAAGATCTGGAGTGTTGCCAGCATCAAATTCAATTCCCTCCAGTTCAGACTTTTCGGCAACGATCTTCTCTCCTTTCTTCTTCACTCTTCCCCCCATCTCCCGTGCAATCTCAAGAAACTTTCTGTCTCCCTGCTTGGAATCAAATGCGTTGACTATAACAACTCTTCCAGCCAGCAACCCCGCAGAAATGAGATAGCTCATTGATGAGTAATCTGGTGGAATTATTAATTCTCTCAGCCTGAAATCTGACGGATAAATGTAAAAAACATTCTCCTCAGCATCAATCCTGACACCGCTTTTTTCAAGGACATCAATCGTTATGTCTATGTAAGGCTTGGATTTGATCCTTCCAACTCTTACAGCAGATTCCCTGTCTAAGAGAGGCAATGCAAAAAGAAGGGATGTTGCAAACTGAGAGCTTTTTCCTGATATCTCAACATCACCAGCATTTATCACACCCTTAACCTTCAAAGGTATTCTAAATGCTTTGTCACCAAAAATTCTGGCTCCCAGATTTCTCAGAGCTATGACAAGCTCTCTGTTGGGTCTTTTCCTCAGAGAACTATCTCCATCTAAGAGTGATGTGTGAGGGGACAGGCTTAAAAGAGATATAAGAATCCTGAGTGTCGTGCCAGAATTCATGGCATTGTAGTAGCCCGACTTAATATCATCTGTTCCCAAGAAAAAGAAATTGCCAGATTTTCTTATGAACCTTGCACCCATTTTTCTGCATGAATTGAGAGTTGCAACGGTGTCTTCAGAAATCAGAGGATCTCTTACAGCTGATTTTTTTGAGAGTGCTGCCGAAAAAAAAGCCCTGTGGGTGTAGCTCTTTGATGGTGGGGCTGAG
>JALURI010000003.1 GCA_027016965.1 Geoglobus sp. | reverse complement strand
CTCTCGAATTCTTTTTATTCCCCCTTCTGTAGATCTCTCTTTTGCCGAAACAGGAACACCAGCGGTTCCAAAAAGAAGACCTTTCATCTGGCTACTGTAAGCTGAAGGTAAATAAATTTCTTATCGTTGTTATCACAAAGTTTATATATAGTGTTAATAGTTATTACTAACTAATGATAAAGTAATACTGGGGTGATTCATTGCATATACCGGATGGATTTATACCTCTGTATCAGGCTGCCATCTATTATGTGGTCGCCCTCCTTATTGCAGTAAGGGCTTTCAAATGGGTCTTCAGAGAACTACCTGAGAATAGATTAATGTTCATACCGATGCTTTCTGCAGCCATATTTGCTCTGCAGGCAGTAAATATACCCATACCATGGGGTACTTCCGGGCATCTTCTCGGTGCTGCAGTAGCAGCGATTATACTTGGTTCTCCATTGGGGGGAGTAGCAGTTATAACACTCGTTCTTGCTGTTCAGACATTCCTCTTTTACGATGGAGGCTATACAGCATTTGGAGCCAATCTTCTTGCAATGGGGGTCATAGCATCGTTTGTGGGTTATTACACCTTCTCTTCACTGTCCAGAATTATTAAAAATATGTATGTATCTGTTTTCATCTCATCCTGGCTCAGTTTGGTTTTATCCGCGATAGCTGTTGCTGTAATGCTGGCAGTTGCCGGGACATTTCCCCTCAAGCTGGGCGTAATGTACATGGGTCTCTATCATTTGGTGATCGGTGTTGTGGCTGAGGGAATAGTAAGCACACTGATAATCAAATTCATAGTGCAGGTGAAGCCAGAGATTCTATCGTATTCTTTCCCTTCGGAGGTGAAAGCTTGAAATGGATATATATTCTGGCTGTAATTGTATTGATTTCTGCAATTTCACCTTTTATCGCTTCAAGCAATCCTGATGGTCTGGAAAGAACTGCAGAGATAATTGGAACTGAGGGCAAATCCCTGCCTGCATTAATGCCAGATTATACAATCGTTTTTCTTGAAGGCAAGATTTCGGAAGTTACAGCAATGGTTATCGGAGCATTAATCGTCTTTGGATTGAGCTACAGTATTGTGAAATTCAGGAGTTAATTTCAAATCTTTTCAGGAGGGTAAGTAGATAGATGCACGTACTTGAAGCAAGGGATCTTCACCATGTATATCATGGGGGAGTTCATGCATTAAAGGGTGTTAATTTCAAAGCAGAGCGAGGTGAAATAGTCGCTCTCATAGGTCCAAATGGAGCTGGGAAAACAACTCTTCTTAAACATTTTAATGGTCTCCTCTTCCCAACATCCGGAAAGGTTTATGTTAGAGGGATCGAGGTCAGGAAAGAAAATCTGAGAGAAATAAGAAAGGAGATTGGTTTCCTTTTTCAAAACCCGGATGATCAGATTATCGCTCCCACAGTAGAACAGGATGTGGCATTCGGTCCCATGAATTTCGGTATGGATGAGGAGATGATCGTACACAATGTGAGGGAATCACTTGAACTTGTCGGAATGACTGGATACGAAGATAGACCTCCACACTCTCTGAGCTTTGGTCAGAAGAAGAGGGTGGCGATGGCAGGTCTTCTTGCATACAATCCAAGCATCCTGCTTCTTGATGAACCATTTTCTGGACTGGATCCTGAAGGTAGAAGAGAGCTGAGAAGTCTGCTTCTCAGACTCAGGGATGATATGGGACTCAGTGTTGTATTTACAACCCACGATGTCAATCTGATACCCGAATTTGCAGATAGAGTATACGTTATGCATAAAGGTGAAGTTGTTGCACAGGGACCTCCTGAAGAAGTCATGATGACCGGGTTTCTTGAAGAAATCGGTCTGGAGACTCCAGTTATCTATAGGATTTTCAGAGAGTTATCAAAAATGGGTGTGGCTGTTAAAAACCCATACACGCTTCAATCACTTCTCGATTTGATCGAGGGGCTGGTAAATGAAAAAAACTGATCCCTTTCTTCTTTTGATCTATGTTATTGTCGGAGTTGTGCTCTCTGCTTCAGCTCCAACTGTATGGTCTGCTCTGGCGCTGATATTTACAAATATGCTGATTTCCATCTCTGTTTATAAAGTTGATCTGAAAATTTTCAAA
>JALURI010000002.1 GCA_027016965.1 Geoglobus sp. | reverse complement strand
TTTTCTGTAAAAACACCATCAAGTTTTGCGTCCATCACTCTTTTTTCTGAAAGATAAGTCTCAATCGCTTTTCTTGCCAGTTTTACTGCTCTTTCTCCATCCTCGATAGATAGCAGTCTCATTGCATTGTAATGTATATGCGAGAGAATTTATTGGTTTTCATGATGGGTCAAGGTGGTTTCCCTGACACCCCCATAACAGGATTTCAAACTGGTCGAATCATGAACTATAAGACTGTTTACTACATCAACCAAAATTTTTTAAGATTAAGCTGCAAATATGCCGTCAGTGACAGTGGCAGTAACTGCATCGGGGATATCAAAGACACTTGGAAATTTTACTCTAAGCAGCATCACATTTGAATGTAATCGGGGTGAAATCTTTGGGATTCTGGGCCCAAACGGTGCGGGAAAAACAACAACCCTCAGAATTATTGCAGGACTCGCCAAGCCAGACTCAGGAAAAATATCTGTTTTTGGGAGAAATCCTGAGAAGGTGAAAAATTACATAGGGTATTTGCCGGAAGAAAGAGGACTTTACAGAAAATGGAAGGTCAGCGATATTCTGCATTACTTTGCAGAACTTAAAGGGGGAGCGAACACGGAGTACTGGCTTGAAAGATTTGGTATGAAAGAACATGCGAATAAAAAAATTGAAGAGCTTTCGAAGGGTTTACAGCAAAAGATTCAGCTAATACTTGCAGTACAGCACAATCCAGAGCTTCTTATCCTTGATGAACCTTTTTCGGGGCTTGATGCTGTAAATATAAGCCTTGTGATGGATCTTGTGAAGGAAATGAGAGAAAGAAGGAGATGTGTTATTCTTTCAACACACATTCTCAATCTTGCTGAGAGACTTTGCGATAGGGTTTTGCTGATCAATATGGGTAGGGAGATTCTATCAGGAAGAGTAGATGAGCTATCTGATGAGGAGGTCCATGAGATCGAGTACAGAAAAAATGGAAGAGTAATAAAGGAGATGACCAACAGACACCTGAGAGATCTCCTCGACTCAGGATACGACATAATCTCTTACCGAAGACGCAAACTAACTCTCGAAGAAATTTTTCTGAGAGAGGTGAGCAGATGAGAAAAACTGCTGTGATTGCAAAGAGGGAGATTAATGTTAATGTGAGGAGAAAAGCATTCATTCTGGGAGTCATAGGCTTCCCTCTCCTCATAGGATTCTCATTTCTCGTTCCAGTGCTTTTTATTCAGGAATTCGCAATTCCAAAAGAATACAGAGCAGGAATTGTGGATCATGCCTCTATTCTCAACAGAAGTGTTATTGAACTGTCTGGGACCACAGACGATCCTTTTTTTGATTCATCCACCCAGAGGAAGATTATTTTTGTGATATATGAAAGTGAAGAAGATGCCAGAAAAGCCTTTCAGGAAGGTGAGATTGATGGATACTACATAATACCGGAAAACTTCCAGAACTCATTTTTAATAAAAAAGCAAACACAAGGATTGTTTGATGTTGATGAAAAGCTTGAACTTGTCATATCTAAGAAATTTGGAGATTATGCCTACAGATTTGCAAAGGGGATAAGCTTTCAGGAAATTGAGGAAAAGAAAGAAGCTTTCGATTTCGTAATTTCAATGTTCATTCCACTCCTCCTTTTCATGGCAATATTCACCTCATCTGGATACCTGATGCAGGGGATAATTGAGGAGAAAGAGAGCAGAGTTATGGAAATTTTGCTTTCTTCAGCATCCCCTGAAGAAGTGTTTACAGGCAAATTCATAGGCAATGCAATTACCGGTCTCATCCAAGCATCAGTCTGGCTTGGACTTGCTGGATTGTTTTCGGGATTTATGCTGTCTGTAAAGCTTATCAGCTTTGGAATTGTTGTGGTTTCAGTACTTTTCTTCATCTTGGGATATCTGCTCTACTCCTCTCTTCTTGCAGCAATAGCTTCAATTTCATCATCACTGAAAGAAGCCCAGCAGGCAACATCCATAATTGTATTCATCGGGCTTTTCCCAGCAATATTCCTCAGTCAGATAACCTCCCTGAATCCTGAGTCTCCAGCCATAAAGGCTTTCTCTCTCTTCCCACTCACATCTCCAGCACTGATGCCTGCACTTTATTCAGCAG
>JALURI010000001.1 GCA_027016965.1 Geoglobus sp. | reverse complement strand
ATATTCTATAGCGCTTTTTAATCCAGTTTCGGTGCCTGATGCGATAAGGACTCTGCAAGCGAGGATCCTGATTTCCCTATCATTATGTTTAAGCAGGCCGGTTATGTCTTTTAAAGCCTGTTTATCCCGCATCTGAGCGAGGATATAAAGTGCATTTTTTATTGCCTGTTCCTCGCCACTGTATATAAGTGCCTTTACTTCACCAACGGCTTCATCACCAAGGAGTGATATAATCCTGGCATAAAATGGAAGAACATTAAGATTTTTTTCGTCTTTCAATTCCTTAATGAGTGGCTTGATCACAATGGGCCCAAATGCAACCAGCGTGTTAATCACCGGCAGAGCGCCCCGCGACGTATGTTTTCGCATTTCATTGATTAAGATGGAAATGACCTTTTGATCTGCAAGTGTTCTGAGTCCTTCTCCAGAGAACTTCCTTATAAGAGGATGTTTTGATTGGGTGGTAAAGTGCACTGCCAGCATTCTTGCAAGGTATACAACCACTTCTGCAAATTTTTTGTCTTTGTCGGACAAATCAACCCGCTTTATTGAGGATATGATCCTCCGCAGAAGGTTATAATATTCATTGGGTTCTTCAATATAATTAAGTTTTTGAACGGCTTTCAAAAGCAGTTCAGGAGAGAGTTTTTGCTCTTCCAGTTCCTTAAACAGGTTCATCACTTTTTCGCCAAGACTTCCACCGGTTCTCTTTCTGAAACTTTCTTCTACCTTTTCAAAGGGAATGCCGTTGACCCATATTCTTCTGATACGATGTTCTACTATGTAATCTTCAATAAACTCAGATAACTCAAACTTTTCTCTGGGTTCTGTAAGAAGGCTGCAGAATGCGAAGAACTCTTCAAAACTTACTCTGGGAAAAATTTCAATCCCTCCTATTCTCCTCCAGAAGCACAGGTCAATGAGGTCACTGAATGGCTCATCGTCCGGCGAAAATTTTTCCTCATTTACCTTCACCATGGATCGGGATATTTTTACCGTTGTTCTGCCCATTTGTTTGAGAGAGTCCACGAGAAGTGAATAATGCTTTTCCGATGAGTTTTTGAGTGCCGGGTGACCCTGTGGGTACATTCCAATAATTTTGGCTGTTTTTACAATTGAGTTTATTAAGTGGAACGCAATTGTTCTGATATCTTTTTCAGACATTACAGGTGCAAACCTACTTTTACCGTGAAGACATTACCGCCAGGGTCAAATTTTGAACTTCCAGATTCTCTCACCAGTGAAAAGTTGTTTATGCGGGAGATGTAATAAGCCTCTTCAAATCCCACGGATATAAAGTCATTAAGGTAGTAGTCAACACCTGCTGACACCTTGACCACCCATGTGGGATACATTTCACTGTTAAGCTGAGAGCTCGATTCCTGAACGATTTTGAGAAACTTGTGCATAACAAGCACGCCGCCTCCAAGTTTGAGAAAAATATCAAATTTTTCAAGCATGAGGTGGAATCCGGGTCCAACTATGAAGTACCAGCCCAGCGTATATATATCAAATGATCTGACTTCCTCAGATATACTGTTTCCAGTTGATCCGTAGGTGCCAAGCTCAGCACCAATTGATACTGGCGATTTAACCACGTAATTGTACGATACAGCAAATGATGGACCTATAGCATCTGTATTCTTTATGCCAAGTGAATCAAAAAAGTCTGATCCAGGATATACGTGGAATCCAGGTTTAAAATAGACCATGTGTCTTCTGAAGAAATGAACGTGGGTAATGATGATTTCTGTAGGCTTACTTTTATTACCAGCCCTATCAATTGCATAAACTAAAATTTTGTTTGTCCGGCTTGAAAGAGCAAATTTTTCAATCCGTATCTGCCCTTTGAATCTGCCAAATTCATCAACGGGTATCTCCTGCGTTTTTACGGTATCCTCAAATATTACAGTTCCGCCTGGCTCTGCAGTTCCTTCTACTGTTACAACAGTTTTTCTGGTTCTGGTTGGATACCTTGTTACGGCAGGAGGCTAGGGAGGGATTGAATCATGAGTTATCAACGCTTCTGAAAATGGACTCATGTTTCCAACCCTGTCTATTGCAGCAATTCTTATTCTGTTTTCTGAGTTGGGGTTGAGATATACTGCAATTTCAAAT